>DNBN01000001.1:0-6399 GCA_003491845.1 Porticoccaceae bacterium
GCGAAGAGGCAGCGGGCGTTTGGGTTTCTGGACTACCAAGACAGGTCAACTTGATAACTGTTGGTCAAAATTATGTGGTCGATGGAGAATTAGTTAAGCCGTCGTTCTTAGTCAACAGTGGCCAACAATAGAGCTGATAAAAAAATGAAATTTTTAAGCCTGATAATTGACCACTCACGAGCAACACTTTCAATTTTGTTACTGATTCTTGTAGCTGGTGCTGGCTCAAGGTTATCTATGCCAGTAGAGATGAACCCTAACGTTACATTGCCAGTGGTGATGATAATGGTTAGGCACGACGGAATTTCACCTGAGGACGGCGCACGTTTATTGATTCGTCCGATTGAAAAAGAGCTTAAGACGTTGGATGGACTTGACGAGGTTCAGGCTACGGCTCGTGAAGGTTCAGTAGTAGTAACCGCCGAATTTGAGGTCGGAGATGACATTAAACAGGCAGTTGCAGATGTAAGAGAAGCGGTAGATAGAGCCAAAGCTGAATTCCCGCAAGATACAAAAGAACCCATTGTTAATGAGCTAAGCCCGAGTCCTGAACCCACGATTGTAATTACTTTTTCGGGCGATAATGTATCAGAACGTGAACTTTTCCAAGTAGCAAAGTTTTATCAGAGGCAATTAGAGATGCTCCCTGATGTGCTCACTGCAGATATATCTGGGCACCGTGATGAAGTTGTCGATGTCGTTGTTGACCCTTCTCGTATGGAGCAGTACGGTCTTGGAATCAATGAAATAATTAATGTGGTCAGAGTGAATAATATCCTTATTCCAGCGGGAGAAATGGATACTGCTCGAGGACGTTTTGGGGTTAAAATTCCGGCACTGATTGAAACCACCGACGATATAAGAGCCCTGCCGATCCGAAATAGTTCGGAAGGATCTGTTGTTTTAGGTGACGTAGCGGATGTCCGGCGTACTTTCAAAGACGCCAGCAGCTACAGCCTGATAAATGGCCAAAAAACGATCGCCATTGATGTGCGTAAGCGTCTGACAGCTAACTTGATTGAAACTGTTGCGGCATCTCGACTGACCGTCAATCAGTATAGAAGCCAGTTTTCTAGTGATTTAGATATCGGTTACACCTTTGATAGCTCTGTTATGACAGGGCAAATGGTTGGTGAGCTTCAAGGTAATATAATAACAGCTATGTGTTTGGTTTTGATATTGGTGGTGGCAACTCTAGGTGTCAAATCCGGTATTTTAGTAGGTTTTGGTATTCCTTTTTGTCTACTGGGTGCTCTTATTTTAGTAAACCTTCTAGGCCACAGTTTTAACTTTATGGTGATGTTTGGACTGCTCTTATCCTTGGGTATGCTAATCGATGGCGCTATTGTTGTTGTTGAATTTGCCAATACTAAAGCAGCTGAGGGCCTTTCAACAAGAGAGGCCTATGTGGCCGCAGTGCAACGAATGGCTATTCCCGTGATAGCATCAACAGGAACCACGTTAGCAGCATTTTTGCCTTTGCTATTTTGGCCGGGAGTGTCTGGCGAATTTATGTCGTACTTGCCAATTACTGTATTTGCGGTTTTAGCATGGTCTCTTACTTATGCACTTATCTTTGCCCCTACATTAGGTATTGTAATGGCTCGTCGCCGCGGCAAGCGTAAAAAGCTTCCGGAGAACCATGCGTCTGAAGAGTCCGCAGCGACCTTGTTTCAGCCTCTATTAAATTTCTATCTCAGGTTACTGGTCCCTGTGATTAATGCACCAGTGCGATCTTCACTTGTGTCAATATCTCTTATTTTCGGAATATTTTATCTCTATGGTAAGTTCAATGCTGGGCAAGAGTTTTTCACGCCCATCGAGAGTCAGTATGGAATCGTTGAGGTTCGAGCTCAAGGAAATCTGGCAATCGAAGAGCAGAGAGATCTGACTCTGAAGGTGAACAATCTTGTATCCCAAATTGATGGAGTAAACCAGTTATATGCATCTGGTAAGGCCGGGAATTTTGTTACCTTTGGAACCGATAAAAGCCGCGACCAAATTAGTTCCATTCTAGTTGAATTATATCCTCGAGATGAGCGGAGTAGGGGTAGTAAAGAGATTTTTGCCGAAATTCGCGAACGCACAAAGGGACTGCCTGGTATTTACGTGTCTGGCCAGGAGGTAGAGACTGGCCCTCCTACAGGGAAAGATATTCAGATCGAATTGTCGTCCCCAAATAGGCAGGCCACTTATCAAAAAGCGATTGAATTGCGTGATTGGATAGCGGCTAACGTGAAAGGTATAAGAGATTTACAAGATACCTTACCTTTGGCAGGCATTCAGTGGGAAATAGAAGTTGATCGCTCCAGGGCGGCTATGTTGGGAGTTAATGTTGCTGATGTGGGGAGTATGGTCCAATTGATTACTGGTGGTGCGATTATCGGCGAATTTAGACCTGACAACTCAGATCAAGAAGTTGAAATTCGCTTGCGCTATCCAGTAGTAGACCGCCAGCTTATGGCGCTTGATGACTTGCGAGTGAATACACCCAATGGGCCTGTGGCAGTAAGCAGTTTTACTTCCAGAGTTGCTAAACCACGTATCGACTCTATTCAACGCATTGATCAGCGAGAAACAACATTTGTTTTGGGCAACACCATGGAGGGCTATTTAGCTGATGACCAAATTCGAGTTATTCAGCAATGGATTGATAATGCTGAGCCGTCCGAAGTGAGCATTCGTTTCCGAGGTGCCAATGAGGAACAGTTGAAGGCTGCAGAGTTTTTATCTGTAGCGTTTTCGCTCGCTATGGCAGTGATGTTAATCATGTTGGTTATGCAATTTAATAGTTTCTATCAAGCGAGCTTGATCTTATTTTCTGTGGTTATGTCTACAGCTGGGGTTCTTTTGGGATTAATGGTTGCTCAGGCTACCTTTAGCACTATTTTAACGGGGGTAGGAATTGTGGCTTTGGCGGGTATTGTTGTTAACAATAATATTGTTCTCATTGATACCTACAATTATTTACGGCGCAACAATTCTATGCTTACACCAACCGAAGCGGTTTATAGCGCAGCCAAATCACGTTTCAGACCGGTAATGCTAACTACCATTACTACCGTTGTAGGTTTGTTGCCACTGGCAAATAGCATTAGTATCGATCTGGTGAACCGCAGTTATACCGTCGGTGGTATGGTTGCTTCTTGGTGGCAACCTTTAGCCAGCGCTATTGTGAATGGTTTACTAGTAGCCACCGTACTGACGTTACTGCTAACGCCAGCGATGTTGTTGGTGCCAGAAATTGTGTCTAAACGACTAGGTTTTCGTATCGCCGGACACCAGTTTAGCGATAATGCTTAACCGGAGATTAAAAGGTAACTGATTGAGAAAAATCATCCATTGTGATTGCGACAGTTTTTATGCGTCGGTCGAAATGCGGGATGATCCGTCGTTACTTACACTACCTATCGCGATCGGTGGCAAGTCTGACCGACGGGGTGTAGTGGCTACTTGTAACTACCTTGCTAGAGATTTTGGTATTCGATCTGCAATGCCCACCGCCCATGCGTTGAGACTCTGCCCTGATCTTGTGGTCATTCCAGCTACTATGGAAAAATATCGCCAAGCTGCACATCAAATCCGGCAGATATTCTATCGATATACCGATAAAGTTGAACCCTTATCATTGGACGAAGCTTATTTGGATGTTAGCGATTGCGATCTCTGTCAGGGCAGTGCCACTCTTATTGCGAAAGACATCAGACAGACTATTGCCGAGGAAGTAGGTGTGACAGCATCGGCGGGCATTGCGTCGAACAAGTTTTTAGCTAAAGTGGCCAGTGATCTTAATAAACCGGATGGTCAATTTGTCATTGCACCAGATGAAATTGATGCTTTTGTTAAAGTACTAGAGGTTAAAAAGATTTTTGGCGTTGGCAAGGTGACAGCAGACAAGCTCCATCGGATGAATATAAAAACCTGTGGCGATCTACAGCAGCGCTCATTGATTGAGCTGGTGGATAAATTTGGTACCTTTGGTAAGCGGCTCTATGACTTGAGTTTTGGTAAGGATGACCGCGAAGTGAACTCAGACAGTCGCCGAAAATCCTTGAGTGTGGAGCATACATACTCCGGTGACTTAAAAGATCAGCTGGCATGCCAAGAAAAAATACCTCAACTTCTGATGGAATTGCGGAGTCGTCTTCGAAGGATTGATGAAGACTATTTGGTGACTAAGCAGTTTATTAAAGTAAAGTTTAATGATTTCTCTGCTACCACCGTGGAACGCCAGGTTACTAAGGGGTTTCCTGAAGAAAGTTTTCAACTACTATTAGAAGAAGCATGGCAACGCAAAGCGCGTCCAGTACGATTAATAGGGCTGGGTGTGCGATTTGTTGATATATCTAAGCCCTCATTGGCCCGGCAATTGGTTTTGTTTGAGTAGGTGAACGACCAATATTTCATTATTCAATCGTTTGAAATAATCTACTATTTTGCTAAACTTAAGCACTTGTTGTGGTCAGAGAATTTGCGTTGATTAATCGTTCCAGTAAACATTCAGTTCGTAATGAATTACGACGTAAAACCGAAGAGTTTGTTTCTCGTGGCGGAGAAATAAAGCATCACAACGCCGGAGAAACAGGTGAGTCTCAGGGCAATAATAAAAGTCGGTCTGCCTTTATTAGCGGGGAGCCTCGTAAAACGCGTACCTATATCAACGATGTAGTGTCCGCATTAGATGAGCGTAAACAAAGTCAAATACCCTCCAAAAAGCCCGCTAAATCCAGTAGGCCAAAGAAAAAAATCATTTATGATGACTTCGGTGAAGCTATTCGTGAGGTTTGGGTCGATCAATAGGTAAATCAGTACTGTTAGCGGCTAACTGAGGTTGGGTGTCAGCGAGGTTATTGCATTAAACAGACGTCGCATCGACTGAGAGTGGATTACATCACGTTTAGCTTATTACTTCGCCGCGAGCTTGTTTATCTGCATGATAACTTGATCTCACCAGAGGTCCACAGGCTGCTTGTTTAAATCCAATATGGTATGCGTATTCAGTATACTCAGCAAATTCGTCAGGATGAACGAACCGCTCAACGGCCAAATGGCTGGGGGATGGTTGTAAATACTGTCCTACTGTGAGCATGTCAACATTGTGCTCTCGCAGATCGTCAAGTGTCCTAAGAAGCTCATCTTTTGTTTCACCTAAACCTACCATCAAGCCCGATTTTGTTTGAATTTCCGGGTTTCGTGCTTTGTATTCTTTTAATAGCTTCAATGACCAGGCGTAATTTGCACCCGGGCGAGCTTCGCGATAAAGCCTAGGTACTGTCTCTAGGTTGTGATTAAAAACATCTGGAGGTGTGGCTGACATAATATCCAAAGCCGGTGTCATTCGACCACGAAAATCAGGCACTAACACTTCGACTTTTAACCCAGAAGACAATAGTCTTGCTTCACGAATACAGTCAGCAAAATGCTGTGCACCGCCGTCGCGAAGATCATCGCGATCCACTGAAGTAATGACTACATATTTTAGTCCCATTTCATGAATAGCAAGCGCTAAATTCTTTGGTTCATCCATATCAAGTTCATTGGGTTTACCATGACCTACATCACAAAAAGGACAGCGCCGCGTGCAGATTTCTCCCATGATCATAAAGGTTGCTGTTCCACCACTAAAACACTCATGAAGATTGGGGCAGGCAGCCTCTTCACAGACCGTAGACATCTTATGGCGGCGTAAAATAGATTTAATTTCTTGTACTTTAGGAGACGCCGAAAGTCGAATTCGCATCCATTCTGGTTTGCGTTGTATAGTCGTGGTAGGAATAACTTTTACAGGAATTCGTTCCACTTTATCTGCGCTACGAAGTTTTTCACCAGCTTTCAATCGTCTGGTTCGGGAAGGTGGACGTGGAGTGTCTATATTAACAACTGGAATACTCGATAGTTTAGATGCTTCATTGATCTGTTGAACACCAAGCTTGCCCGAATTCTCTTCTTCTGGAGTATCTATTAATTTCACGACTCTGTGTTGCCCTTAGGTAGATTGTTATCATCAATACTATCTGTTACGTCTCTACCCTGATTATAACCTAGTCCATACATTAAATGATGGCTTAATTGCTCTGTTACTTTTTCAATTGACGGACACGGACTGAGTATGTCAGCCATTTGAGTCATGTGGACGCCCAGGCCGCAAGGGTTGATGCGCTGCCAGGGCGACATGTCCATATTAATGTTGAAATTTAATCCGTGATAACTACAACCTTTACGAATGCGCAGTCCAAGGGATGCAATTTTTCTACCCTGGCTATCATAGACGCCAGGCGCATCTTTTCTTGGCGCTGCGTTTATCTGCCAATGCGCTAGGGTCTTTACTAGCGCCTGTTCTATAAGAGTTACAAGGGCTCTAACGCCTATACGCAAACGCTTTAAATCAATCATCAGGTA
>DNBN01000001.1:6645-11914 GCA_003491845.1 Porticoccaceae bacterium
ACGTTTTAAATCAATCATCAGGTAGGCAGTAATTTGACCCGGTCCATGATAGGTTACGTGGCCGCCACGATCACTCTTAATGACGGGTATATCGCCTGGTAAAAGAACATACTCATCTTTGCCAGCCTGACCTTGAGTAAAAACGCCATGATGTTGAACAAACCAAATTTCATCTTCAGTGTCAGCGTCGCGACTATTAGTAAGGTATTGCATTTGGCGCAGAGTATCGTTGTAATCTTGGGTACCTAGGTGGCGCAGCTTAATAACAGATGGATAAGGCACTATTAAAGCACCATTTTGACTTTAGGACTTTGCTTGAGTGCCTTAAAAATATCAGTTAACTGTGCTTTTCCAGTAGCAGTGATGTTTACTGTAATAGATTGCCAGCGTCCTTTACTGCTGTCCCGAATCGAGATTCTTGTGCGATCAAATCCTGGTGCATATTTATCAATAACACTGAGCACATGTTCAAGAAAATAATTATCAGCTTCCCCTAGGATTTTTATCGGATAGTCGCATGGAAATTCAATTTTGGGAGGTTCTTGTGTCATCGATTAGTGATGTTCTCAGGAAAGTAAGTCGGTAAAGAAAAGAATAACCCAATCAATCAGTTGGGAAAATATCCCAGAGGCCTCAATATCTTTTGTCGCCACCAGCGGAATTTTCACAAGACTATTCTCACCCAAACTTACATTCAGTTGTCCAAGAATTTGTCCTGACACAATTGGAGCCTTGATTATTTTATCAAGAGTCACTTGAGCTTGAAAATTTTTCTCTGAACCGCGAGGAAAAGTCAAAACTACATCATCTGCTACAGTGAGGTTTAAAAATTCTTCCTCGCCGTACCATAATTTAGCGTTCGCTTTGATCACTTCGCCAGCAGAGTAAACTACTTGTGTGTCGAAATATCTAAATCCGTAAGATAGCAACCGTTGTGATTCTCTAGCACGAGATTCATCATCCTTAGCACCAAGTACAACGGCAATAAGGCGCATGTCGCGACGTTTTGCAGAGGACACTAGACAGTAACCAGCTTCATCTGTACGCCCGGTTTTAAAGCCATCAACGGTTTTGTCTCGCCATAATAATCTGTTGCGGTTAGGCTGATTGATATTGTTATGTTGAAAATATTTCTTGGCATAAATCGAGTAATATTTAGGGTGGTCTCGAATGATGGCACTGGCAAGAATTGAAAGATCTCGCGCTGAGGTAAACATACCCTCAGCAGGCAAGCCTGTGGCATTCATGTACTGAGTATTGGTCATACCCAATACTTCGGCTTGCTGATTCATCAGGTCAGCAAAAGCATATTCACCACCAGCAACATGCTCAGCCAAGGCTATGGCTGCATCATTACCTGATTGGATAATTACACCATGCATAAGATCGATAACGGATACTTTACTTCTTGGGCTGAGGAACATTGTTGAACCATCGGTCTTTGCGCCGCCAAGCTCCCAGGCATTATCACTAACTAGAACTTCAAAATCTTCTGTCAAGCGCTGTTCAGCGATCTCATTAGACACGAGGTAGGTGGTCATCATCTTGGCAAGACTTGCCGGCGGTAGTTGCTCGTCGGCATTATTTTCGAGCAAAACTGTGCCTGTATTCGCGTCGACCAATATCCAAGCATCAGCAGCAATCTCTGGTGCAGCAGGACGCATTTTTTGAGCAACGCTAGAATTAGATGCTAATACTGTGACTAGGATTAATACTGCTGTTAAGCACAATTGTTTGATCATAAATTATTACCAATCGTCTCTTATGTTTGAGGGATAGTTTAGCATCCTCAGGCTTTAGTTGGGCATAATCACCACAGATTTGTGACTATTATACGCGGACTTACATCACAATTGTCTTAGTCGTCAGGTTGCACGCATATGTTAGTTGTTTTGCAGTACTCTTGACGAAGGATTTGACTCAGTTGAAATACGGCCATTGCATATTTTGTTCGGGGGTTGTAGCGACCTATGACATAAAAGTTGTGAAATCCAAGCCAATATTCTTGTCCATACTTAGCTTCTAGACGTATTGGTGATGCGGTCATGTCTAAAGGAAATGCCTCTATAGGACGATAGCCTTGATCTATCATTTGTTTGACCGACTGGGTGGGACGCCTCATGCTGTTGACTTTGATGGCTCCTAACTTTCCTTCAATCATAGCTTTGGTGGCCACCGGTTGATTAGTCTTCCAGCCGTGTTTTGTGAAATAATTAGCGACACTTCCAATGGCATCGGTTGGATTAGCCCAGATGTCAGCGAACTGGTCATCATCAAAGTCTACTGCGTAGTTGCGGTAACTATTAGGCATAAATTGACCCCACCCCATGGCACCAGCATAGGAACCTTTCAACGTCAGCGGATCCTTGCCTTGCTCTTTGGCGAGCAAAAATAAATGTTCCAGTTGGGTGGTAAAAAATTTACGCCGAGACTCACGTTTTTCAACCTCGGTGTAATAGTCAAAAGCCAGAGTTGCCAGCGCATCAACAACTCTGTAACTACCGACATTACGGCCATAATTTGTTTCGATTCCCATGATACTGACAATAATAGCAGGATCTACGCCAAACTCTTTTTCTGCTCTGGCCAACGTTTTTTGATTTTCTTGCCAAAAGGTAACACCGCGGGAAATGCGTGTGTCAGAAATAAAAATACCACGATATTCATGCCATGGTTTGGCTTTTTCTGCGGGTCGACTCATTGCTTTTACAATTGAACTCTGATGTTTTGCAGCAGCTAACCAAGTTTCCACTTGAGACCGGTCAAATTGGTGCTTGTCCACCATTGTTGTTATTAAAGCATCTGCATCTGCATGCTTTGAATAATCTGCGTTTGAGGTGACTGACACAGTGGTCAGAAGAAGTGCAAAGAATTTAACACAAATGGAGATTAAAACACGATTCAAAACTGGGTCCTTATGAGTTTAGGTTCGGCACTAATGGCCATTAACATACCAAATCCGATGAACAGAGTTAGAATAGCTGTACCACCATAGCTAATCATCGGTAAGGGCGCGCCAACAACGGGTAGTATGCCAGATACCATACCCATATTAACGAAGATATAAATAAAAAAGATTAAACCCAAGCTGCCAGCAAGCAAGCGACCAAATTGGGTTTGCGCATTTATCGCGATAAATAGACAACGGGCAATCACGCAAGCATATAGAGTACACAGCGTAAGAATACCTATCAAGCCAAATTCTTCAGCGAGTACGGCAATAATGAAATCGGTATGGCTTTCGGGTAGAAAATTCAATTGTGACTGTGTTCCCTCTAACCAACCCTTTCCATTGACTCCACCAGAACCAATTGCTGTTTTAGATTGCACAATATTCCAACCAGCGCCTAATGTATCATCTTCAGGGGATAGCATCGTTAAAATTCTCTGCTTTTGATAGTCTCTTAGAACAAAGAGCCACATTAACGGTATAGCTGCAAGCGCTATAAGGATTGAGCCGAATACATAACGTTTGCCAAGTCCTGCTAAAAAAATTACTAAAAAGCCTGATAAGAATATTAAAATAGCGGTGCCTAAATCTGGTTGTCTGATAATTAGTAGCGTCGGTAGTAACACCATTACCAAAGACCAAAATACATGTTTGATGTTTGGAGGAATATAACGTGAGCCGAGGTATGAGGATACCATCATGGGAACTAAAACCTTCATCAGCTCCGCAGGCTGAATACGAGTAAAGCCCAAGTCTAACCATCGTTGCGCACCTTTTGCTCCAACGCCGAAAAGTAGCACTGCAAGGAGTGATAGAAGGCCCAGGCCATACAGTAAAAATGCCCAGCGATGCAGTATTCTTACTGGTAATTGTGCGATTAATAGCATCAATAAAAAGCCTACTAGCATAAAAATAGATTGTCGTTTTACATAAGATAAGTTTTGGTCACCAGCGCTATAGAGTATCGCTAGCCCGAAACAACAGAGGCAAAAGATCACTAAGAGCAAAACGGCGTCACTATTTATGGACCGACGGGTACGACGGTTACCTCCGGGGTTTTGCATGGTCCTGACAAAATCATTAGTTTGCATAGGCCAATTTTCCCGGTAAGAAAGCGGATTCTGTGGTAACTGATTTATTTTTCAACTGATTCATGTAGGCATCAATAAGAGTCCGTGCAATGGGTGCTGCGGATGAACTACCATGCTCACCATTTTCTACAATTAGGGCGACAGCGATTTCTGGGTCCTCAATAGGCGCGAAAGCGATAAATAAAGCATGATCCCACTGACGTTTTTTGAGCTTTTCCTTATCATACTCTTCATCGGCACCAATGCTAACTACCTGCGCTGTACCAGTTTTCCCTGCCATAGTGTAGGTAAGTCCAGAATTTATTGACCTCGCCGTGCCTTTTGACGAGTGAATGACATTTTTCATTGACTCATGGATATAGGTCCAATGATCTTCGTCTATTTGCGCAATTTGTATCAATGGGTTCGGAGTAACGGCCACACCATTAATTGATTTTACCAATTGAGGTTGTACTAGTTTGCCTTTAGCTGCAATGCGTGCAGTCATCACTGCAAGTTGTAATGGCGTAGCTAGCATATAGCCTTGGCCTATACTCATATTTATGGTGTCACCGTTGAACCAAGCTGCATTTCGATTTTGCTTTTTCCAGTTTCTTGAGGGCATTATGCCGGATGCTTCTCCAGGAAGATCAATGCCTGTAAGTTCACCAAGACCGAACGGTTGACTGCGCGATGCTAGTATATCAATGCCAGTTTTAATGCCCATTTGATAAAAAAATACATCACAAGATTCTATGATAGCTTCTGCAAGATCAACACCACTGCCGTGCCCGCCACGTTTGGAGTTATGATCGCGCCAGGGTCGTTCAATACCCTCCATAAAAAAGTAACCCGGATCGTCTATCGTCGTGGATGGACTGATATCTTTATTTTGTAGAGAAATTAGGCCAAATAGCGGCTTTATTGTTGATCCTGGAGGGTACTGGCCTTTAATGGCTCGATTAAACAATGGTTTGTCATTGGATGTTATCAGTTGGTCATAACTTTTTTGGCTAATCCCGGAAACAAAGGTATTGGGGTCATAACTTGGAGCACTCACCATAGTCAATATACCACCGGTTTTGATTTCTATTGCAACCAAGGCACCTCGCTCTTGGTCGAAGGCATCAAAGGCGATTTTTTGTAGATGGCTATCAATATGTAGTACTAAATCATTCCCTGGTTGAGGTTTAACTTGATCTAGAATTCTGGTAACCCGGCCTCTGGCATTGGTTTCAACCTGTTCCTT
>DNBN01000007.1:0-187 GCA_003491845.1 Porticoccaceae bacterium
ACGCTTTTATCTCTAGTTTTGGTAAGGACCGCTACAAACAGGCTGTTGAAAAGGTAAAGCAGTACACTTTATCCGGAGATATTATGCAGGTGGTGCCTTCACAGCGTTTTTCAGCGCCATTTAATGCGCAACCCATTAATTTGTATCGTGCCTTGCGTAGATTAAACCCCTCGCCTTATATGTATTT
>DNBN01000007.1:431-4416 GCA_003491845.1 Porticoccaceae bacterium
ACCCCTCGCCTTATATGTATTTTCTAGATTTAGATGGCTTTCATATTGTCGGCTCATCCCCAGAGGTGCTAGCAAGGCTGGAGGATGATCAGGTGACTGTTAGACCTATTGCCGGCACCCGCCGTCGGGGAGAGACCGATAGTGCTGATCAAATGTTGGAAGAAGAAATGTTAGCCGACCCCAAAGAGATTGCAGAACATTTAATGTTGATTGATTTAGGTCGCAATGATGTGGGTCGAATTAGTCAACCAGGGTCGGTTGAAGTTACTGAAAAAATGGTGGTTGAACGATATTCTCATGTCATGCATATCACCTCAAACGTTGTGGGCAACGTCGAGCCAACCATGAGCGCTATTGATGTCTTAAAGGCGACACTGCCGGCGGGAACCTTGAGTGGAGCCCCAAAAATCAGAGCAATGGAAATTATTGACGAACTTGAGCCGGTGAAGCGTAACATCTATGGTGGTGCGGTAGGTTATATTGGCTGGAATGGCAATATGGATATGGCTATTGCTATTCGTACCGCAGTGCTTAAAGACGGCGAGTTACATGTCCAAGCTGGCGGCGGTGTAGTAGCCGACTCTGAACCTGAATTAGAATGGGAAGAGACCATGAACAAGGCACGGGCGATTATGCGTGCCGCAGCGATGGTATGTGGAGCTGAAAAATGATTTTAATGATCGATAATTACGATTCGTTCACCTACAACATCGTTCAGTATTTGGCGGAATTAAAGGCCGACGTTAAAGTTGTTAGGAATGATGAGCTTTCTCTAAATGATATTGAAACCCTAGCACCTAAAAAAATAGTGATATCACCCGGGCCCTGCACACCCAATGAGGCTGGTATCTCCGTAGACACAATAAAGCATTTCGCGGGCCGACTGCCGATACTGGGAATTTGTTTGGGACATCAAAGCATCGCTCAAGCATTTGGGGGCCATATCATTCGTGCAAAACAGGTAATGCATGGTAAAACCTCGCAAATATGTCACCGAGACACCGGTGTATTCCACGGGCTTGGTGCTAAATTTATTGCGACCCGCTACCACTCTTTGGTGATTGATCAAAACACTCTACCATCCTGCCTCGAAGTCACTGCCTGGACCGAGAATGAGTATGGTATTTTGGATGAGATTATGGGTGTACGGCATACAGACTTTGATATTGAGGGGGTGCAGTTTCATCCTGAGTCTATTCTTACCGAGCACGGTCACGATTTATTACGTAATTTTTTGGAGCGTTAGAAGGTGGTTATTAAGCAAGCTTTGTCTTTAGTGATGGAAGGTCAGCATTTAAGTCGAGAGATAATGTTTGATGTCATGGCTCAAATTATGTCCGGTGGAGCCACCGATGCCCAAATTGGTGCCTTTTTGGTTGGACTGCGACTTAAAGGCGAGACCATTGATGAAATAACTGGCGCTGTTGAGGTTATGCGTCAGTTAGCTACCAAAGTGAATATTAATGGTGAGCATCTGGTTGACATTGTTGGCACTGGTGGAGATGAGTCGAATTTATTTAATGTATCTACCATCGCTAGCGTTGTTGTAGCTGCTGCAGGTGGTCGTGTTGCAAAACATGGTAATCGTTCGGTAAGTAGTAAAAGTGGCGCTGCTGACTTACTTGAAACTGCCGGTGTAAATTTGTCCATTAGCCCTACACAGGTTGCTTTATGTGTTGATCAAATAGGTCTTGGGTTTATGTTTGCGCCAGCTCATCATAGTGCGATGAAGTATGCTATTGGCCCCAGAAAAGAACTTGGATTGAGAACTATTTTTAATATTCTCGGGCCAATGACTAACCCTGCAGGTGTAAAGCGACAATTAATTGGCGTTTATGACCAGGCATTATGTAGACCTATAGCTGAGGTCTTAGGTCGTCTGGGCGCAGAGCACGTAATGGTCGTCCACTCGGCAGATGGACTGGATGAAATTAGCATCGCTGCAGAGACATATGTTGCTGAATATAAACTAGGGGTTCTCTCAGAATACAGTTTGCTGCCAGAAGACTTCTTTGGTCGGCGGCAAACCCTCGATGGATTGTGTGTGGATAACGCCGAGCAATCGCTGAAGCTCATTTTTTCAGCCTTAGACGGCAATACCAGTAAGGCGGCTGATTTGATTTCAATTAATGCAGGTGCGGCCCTTTATGTGGCTGGTTGTGTACAGACTATTAATGAGGGTGTTTCTGTGGCGCAGAAAGCTATAAGCTCAGGAGATGCCAGCAGAAAAATCAACCAACTCGTCGCGTTAACAAACAGTTTTACTACTGACAAATAGGATCATTGGTATGCATGTTGAAGTACCAACCATATTAAAAAATATTCTGCTCCGTAAGCATGAAGAAATCCGTTTAGGTCGCATCAACAAGCCTATCAAGGTACTACTTGAGCAGATTGATAATGCTTCAGCACCAAGAGGATTTGCTAAGGCAATTAGTGCTAAAGTTAATGCAGGCGAAGCGGCAGTGATTGCCGAAATAAAAAAAGCATCACCCAGTAAAGGTATTATCTGTGAAAACTTTGACCCTATTTCGATAGCTAAGAGCTACCAGCTAGGAGGTGCTTGTTGCTTATCTGTTCTTACAGATGTGGATTTTTTCCAAGGGTCCGATGATTATTTAATGGTCGCCAGAAACGCTTGCCAGCTACCGGTGATACGCAAAGATTTTATTATTGACGAATACCAAGTGTATGCGGCACGTGCTATGGCAGCAGACTGTATTTTGTTGATTGTTTCTGCTTTAGATCAAACAACCTTAGTTACTCTTCACCAGTTAGCGATTTCTCTTGGTATGGACGTGTTGATTGAGGTGCATGATCAAATCGAATTGGACCGAGCATTAGCATTAGGTAATCCATTGATTGGAATTAACAATCGTAATTTACATACTTTTGAGGTTTCTGTGGACAATACCTATAAATTGTTAGGGAAAATCCCAGCTACAACAACTGTCATCACCGAGAGTGGTATTCTCTGTCGCGCAGATGTCAATGATATGCGGAAAAATGGCGTGAATGGCTTCTTAGTGGGCGAAGCGTTTATGCGCAGCGATGATCCAGGGTTAAAGCTTAGAGAGATGTTTGTTTGAGTTCATTTATTTGGCGGTATCTAAATATTGCTGCATAAGATATTAGCGGGTTCCGAAAACCACCATTGTTTTGCCCGACACTGAGATCAGTCCTTTGCTTTCGAGCTCTTTTAGAACACGACCTACCATTTCACGAGAACAAACCACGATTCGGCCGATTTCTTGGCGTGTTATTTTAATTTGCATGCCATCAGGATGACTCATCGCATCGGGCTGTTTACTTAGGTCTATAAGTGCGCTGGCAACACGCCCGGTAACATCTAAAAATGCAAGATCACTTGCTTTTTGTGTGGTTTCACGCAGGCGTGAAGCCATTTGTCGGGTGATGGCAAAGAGGAAGTTTGGATTATTCTCATACAGCTCAGTAAACTTTGAGTAAGTGATTTCACTAATTTCACAATCTGTTTTAGCTTTTATCCACGCACTTCTGATGCCCTCTTCAAAAAGTCCCATTTCACCAAAAAATTCACCTTCATTCAAATAGGCAATAATCATTTCTTTTTGGTCAGCCTCATCTTCAACAAGTACACTGACTGTACCCTTGACGATGTAATAAAGAACATCTGCTTTGTCTCCTGCATAAATAATGGTACTTTTGGCAGGATAGCGCCTACGATGGCATTGGGCCAAAAAAGCTTCTATATTTTTCATTTATAATTGACCGGTTAGTGATAGGGCAATGCCGTCAGGGAAAATGTGGCTTGTTTAGCTATAAATGTAAACCTGAGTCACTTTACTAATGAGAAATAGTACCGTGTAATTGTTAGAAAGTGTACATATTTATTATATCAGTTGCCATTATAAACAAAATATATTCTGTGCTTCAGTATATAAAATCTTCTAAAAATCAGTTTAAAAGCGGTTAGCAGGTGTCAAATAATTGGTAGGTAGGTAGG
>DNBN01000007.1:4684-11918 GCA_003491845.1 Porticoccaceae bacterium
GGTAGGTAGGTAGGCTGTGGTGAAATGGCAATGGTGGAAGGTTTTAGGCTTGTTAATCAGGACTTAACAAGCCTTCGACGTTTTGCGCTTAGTTATGCTTTTTTAGCTACTTCTTTGTTTGGTGCTCGCATTTTGCTGAAATCATCTTTTGCAATGGCGGCGCCAGTTAGGCCGGCAAAGCCCAGTAATACATAAACCAGTGTCATTTCCTTTTCCTCTGTAACTTCAATCGGAGCCTCATTGCTACGATGGGCGCACTATAGAAACTCGAAGCCCATAAGTCTAATGCATTTAATGCATTTATATTATGCCTTAAAGGTATGACCTTTAAGGCATTTTTTTGAGCTAAAAAAAAGGGACCTCCTTAGGAGGTCCCTAGAAAAATCCTATGCAGGATTAAGAGGGGTTTGGATCGCTAAGCGAATTCTTTGAGAGCAGCGTTATTGAATACTACTATTGCTTTTGTCTGTTTCGTATCCATTGCTCAATGGTTCCAATTTACGGTTTTCAGTGACATAATTCCAATGCATTTTTTGCATAATAAAAATGCAATTTTGATATAACGCATTGGAGCTATTTTATGAACTTACAGAAACTTAGCCGTTTGGATTTAAATTTACTGGTGTCTTTGCAAGCTTTATTGGAAGAAAAAAGTGTCACTCGTGCTGCTGAGCGCCTGTTTATCAGTCAGCCGGCCATGAGTAGAGTTCTTCAGCGACTTCGATACCAATTAGATGATCCACTGTTTACTCGCACCGGTAATGAGTTAGTTCCTACCCCTAAAGCACGAAATTTGCAGTCGCGATTGCCGCAACTACTTGATGGAATTCTGGAAATGGTTAGTGAGGGGGAGTTTGATCCAGCAACATATACCGGTGAAATCTCTATCGCAGTTCCAGAATTTGTCGCTATTTCTTTAGTCTCTAAACTAACGCGTGTTGTTACAAAAGCAGCACCTGGATTAGTACTTTCTGTTTCTAGCGGTATAGAGTCAGTTGGCGGTGACTTAGCGGAAGGTTCATTAGATTTTGCTATTGATATAGAGCGAACCATTTCAGAGGACATTTCCTCAACATCGCTTGCGACTTACAGCCCATCTATTTGGATGAGACATGGTCACCCATTAGCGTCTAAGAAGGATGTAAGTCTTATCGATATTTTAGCTTATCCATTTGTACAGTATTATCTTTTGATTTCAAAGCGAGTGAGTGCTCGAAATGATGCTCGTTTTGATAGAACACTGCGCGAGTTGGGCCTAAAGCGAGAGAAAGCTTTGGTGACAAATCAGCTGATGACGGCGATGGAAACAGTATGTGGCAGTGACTGCCTAATGGTTGCAACACAAAAAGGCTTAATTAACGATTTATCTATGCATCGGATTGACAGTATTCCTTTTCCCGATGAGTTGCCCCACGAAAACAGTATTAGTCTGGTATTACTTCAGCATCAGCGCACCAAGGGATCTCCTATTCATCAGTGGCTAGTGAGCAAAATTATAGCGTTGGTAAAACAACAAGAAGCACGGTAGAAATCATATGTTTTAGGTCTCGAGATTTTTGTCAGATTTACCGTTTCTCATTTGGCCCGTTAGACAGGCTCGGAATACTGAGTTGTGCCTCTATCTTGTTGGGTCAATTTAAAGCCCACGCCATATAGAAAAACTTCAATAATAAACAGAAAGATCCACTGATTGCTTGTGATTGGCAACCAGTTCAGACTATAGGCATAAAGGGTTAAACCAGCGGTGCAGCCGCTAATGGTTAGACCGGTTAAAGAATTCGCTAGAACTTTTGACTTTACTAGCTGCTTAATTTGCCAATGCAGTCTATTGTGCAGATGATCATTATCTGCAGAAAAAGGTGAGCGTCCCACACGCAACCGTCGGACAATACTGACGACAAAGTCTAAGCAGGGATACGCAAGTAGTGTCGCCATAAAGGCTGCAGAAAAGTCGCCAACTGCAACACCATTAAGGCCATAACAAAGGATAATAGCACCAATTCCATAACTCCCCATATCGCCAAGAAAAAACCAACCAGAAATAAGATTGAAGATTAGAAACATCGTGCAGGCAAACAAAAATAGTCCTTCCGTTGGCCGACCATACTCCAAAAAGAAAATGGTAAATGCAGCAACACAAATCCCTGGGACTAAACCATTTGCTCCATCAGCCATATTGAACGCGTTTATAAAGCCAACACAGAAGATCGTCACTAACATCCATGCAATTAAGGGAATACTCAAAAGTGTATCTATACCTGGTATACCAATTTCAGTAGGTACAAAGTTGGGCCAAAAAAACAATAGAACACCAAACACCAGAAATTTACAGGCCAACCTGAGTGCGGGTGTTAAGAAATCGGCTTTTATATCTTCAGCCAAACCAAGAGCTGCACAGACAGCCACCGCCAGCCAAAGGTAAAAGTTTTGGTCGGATCTCAGCGCTCCAGGAACATAAGGTGTGAGCAGCAACATACCCACAAGATAGCAACCAACAACAATGGTAATGGCTAAACCACCTAATCGTGAGGAATCAGACAGACTAATACCATGAGACGATGCAAGATCCCGGCCAAGGCTAAAGTAGGATAATAGTTTCATCAATAAAATCGTGCTTACACCGGCAATACCGTATGTTAAAAAGGCGATAAACGACATTAAGGCAAGTTTAATATCATCTTTCTTCAAGCAGTATCTCCTGGGGTGCAACACTCATTATTTTGAGTGTCGTTAATCGATGCCATTTAAAAGGCAATAATAGCCTAGCATTTTTCATTGCTACTGGTTGTGGCTATACATTTTTTTGCGCCCTCGCCATCAATGCTATTTTTATTTCCATTTTGGATGATGCGGGTATTCTTTCCCGTTGCAACAATCTTTTCAATAGATGCTTTTCCCAAGGGTCCCACCGATAGCGTGTGCCTAAAGGAAGATTGTTCTGGTACGCTATTATGGATATCGAAATGTTTAATACCGGTATTGCTAAACTCGGCGCTTTTAAATATGCCGAAGCTTGATAATAAAATTGTCATAAATGCGAAAGCAATTCGGTTTAATTTCATATTCTACAAAACCGCCTGTAACATTTTATATCACTATAATGAGGAGTCCTACACAATTGTAGGAGTACATGGGTACTAAATTTTATAGCTGCCTTTAGTCATAACGGAAGAAATTAGCGTCATGGCTTGTTTAACTGGGGTTGGAAACTTGTAGCCTCCTGCATCTAATGCAGCTTGAGCGTGACGTTCTTCGTCCGCTAACATCTCCTTTACCACTGCACGGCTTTTGTGGTCTGTTTCTGGTAGCTGATCCAGATGAGTTTTTAAGTGAGCACAAACTTGATCTTCAGTAGCAGCTACAAATCCTAGACTTAACTTATCGCTAACAATACCTGCTCCTGCCCCAATACCAAAAGACATGGCATAAAAAATAGGATTAAATACGCTGGTGCGGCCGCCAAGATCCTTTATTCTATCTTCGCACCAAGACAAATGATCAATTTCCTCAGTCGCAGCCTCTTTCATCTGCTCGCGAACATCAGGCAACTTAGCGGTAAGCGCTTGGCCTTGATAGAGTGCTTGTGCACATACCTCACCTGTATGATTAACGCGCATCAGTCCAAGAGCATGGGATCGCTCGGCTTCGTTGAGCGTTTGATCTTCAATGCTAACAGCTGGAGATTTCCTACCTGGCAGAGGCGCATCAGATAGCACGGTGCGAATCCCGTGATCCAGTTGACTGATGAATTTGTCTATCAAGGATAATTGTCGGCTTGACATAACCTGCTCACTCCTTACTTTTTGCTGTGCTTTTTGCTGCCCTACTCGGTCGGTCTCGTTTTCAAGTTTATTATACCCTGCTTGCTACGCAGTTTCCTAACAAAGAAAAAAGGCAAATAGGCAAGAGCAAAAAATAGCATGGCTAATGTCTCTGTGACAACAAGGTAAAATGGCCAGGGGCCGAAAAAATCTAACAGTGAGGGCACCTCAGGTTTGTGCATCAAATAAAAGTAGTTGGCATCCAGTAACCAATTGATAGGAAGGACACAGAGTAGATAAAGATTTAGCCACAAGAAGGCACGCCAAATTCCCTGCACGCTGGGGTAAAGCTTAAAAGCCACGAGATAATGTGTGACGATGATAATCAATCCGCAGTGCACAATCCAATATTTAAAAAAACTATAACTTGGATAGCCACTGCTGGGGTCGGGCGTAATAATTGCCTGCAGAGTACCGAAAAAGACAAAATAGTAGATCACCTCAAACCGTTTTTGGTTGGGTATCCAAAACAGCAAAGGGGCAATCAGTGCGAACAAATTATAAATAGACAGTGACAGGCTTTGGTTAGCGCTAAATCGACTAGAGCTGAGATGCACAGGGCTTCATAGCATCACCGTGGCACCCAATAAAAGTGACAGGCCTTCAGAAACCAATAGATTTTGTTGATTACTCAAACGCTTTGCGGCCACTACCAATATGAACAATAGCAGTGCGGCGGCAGACACCACGTAGAAATGGGATCGGTCAAAGAGAGAAAAAAGAATGGAATTGCTGAAAAATTCATGATGCACCCAACATGCCATACCTCTAAGGCTGCTATCTAGTATCTAGACCTTTTGTTCTCTCTCAATGGCTCGCCAGCCGATGTCTTGTCGCAAATATATATCATCCCAGTGTATTTTAGACGCCAAGGCATAGGCCCGCTGTTGGGCATCAAATACCGAGTCACCCATGGCCGTGGCACAAAGAACTCGGCCACCACTGGTTACAATGTTGTCATCACTTAAGGTAGTGCCAGCATGAAAAACCTTCGCCTTAGCGCTGGATTCCACCTCTGACAGTCCGTAGATAACATTACCGCCGCGATAGTTACCCGGATAGCCACCGGCAGCCAGTACCACTCCGATGGCAGGTCTTGGGTCCCAATTAGCGGTTTGTTGATTAAGTTTTCCTTCTATAGCAGCTAGACAATGAGACACTAAGTCAGATTGTAACCGCAATAATATGGGCTGAGTTTCTGGGTCACCAAAGCGACAATTGTATTCAATTACTTTAGGCGTACCATCAGCCATTATCATCAGACCGGCATACAAAAAGCCAGAATAGTGATTACCTTCAGCTGCCATACCCTCAACGGTAGGGTGAATGACTTCATCCATGATACGTTGATAAATAGTTTCATCTACCACTGGGGCTGGAGAATAAGCGCCCATGCCTCCGGTATTTGGTCCAGTATCACCATTGCCGGCACGCTTATGGTCTTGGCTAGTTGCCATGGGCAACACGTTTTCACCATCTACCATAACGATAAAACTGGCTTCTTCACCGTCTAAAAATTCCTCAATCACTACACGATTTCCGGCATCACCAAAGGCGTTTCCGGCAAGCATATCGCACACAGCGTCTTCCGCCTCAGCCATGGTCATAGCTACAATTACGCCTTTGCCTGCAGCCAAACCATCGGCTTTAATTACGATAGGGGCGCCAACTTGATGCAAGTAGTTTAGAGCCGCATCAACGTCGGTAAAATTACCATAGGCTGCAGTGGGTATTTTTTGGCGCTCAAGAAAGTCTTTAGTGAAGGCTTTTGAGCCCTCAAGTTGAGCGGCATCGGCAGATGGGCCAAAAATAGCTAATCCACGAGCCTGAAAGTAATCAACAATTCCATCGACCAAGGGCTGTTCAGGACCTACGATGGTTAGTTTAACGTTATTGCTCTGGGCAAAATCTGCTAAAGCACTAAAATCACTCACTGAGATAACGACATTTTTTAGTTTGGGTTCCATGGCAGTGCCCGCATTGCCGGGGGCTACAAAAACCGTATCTACGCTTAGAGACTGAGCCGCCTTCCAAGCCAGTGCGTGTTCGCGTCCACCAGAGCCAATAACCAAAACATTCATTGTTTCATTTCCAAGCAAAAAGTAAGCGAAAAATTATAACAGACTGCGAGGCTAGGATTACATAATTTGTGGCAGTGTATTACTAATGTTGCTAATCTAAATACAGGCTTGCAGCGTAACGTTGTACTCTAACAGTAAATGCAAAGGAATATATCTTATCGTTGATTTACAACAGAACAATCGGCCAACAATCATGTGGTTTCGTCAGGACCTTAGGCTTACTGACAATCCAGCGCTTTGTGCTGCTTGTGAGCGTGGCGATATTGTTCCTGTGTATATTCTTGATGATGAAGGTGCCAACAGGTGGAAAATGGGCGCCGCTAGTCGCTGGTGGTTACATCAGGCATTAGAGGACTTAACCAACAGTCTCAATGGCAAGTTACAACTTTTCCAAGGCGATGCACTAACCATACTGCGTGATGTAGCAGTGCAAACTAATGCCTCCGCTATTACTTGGAATCGCTGTTACGAGCCTTGGCGTATTGCCCGCGATGCCGCTATTAAAACAGCACTTAAGTGCGACGGTCTTGTAGTTGAAAGTTTTAATGGCTCGCTTCTGTGGGAGCCCTGGCAAGTGCTTAAAAAAGACGGTACTCCCTACAAAGTATTTACCCCGTATTATCGTCGGGGGTGCTTAGCATCTGTCACGCCTAGACAACCAATGCCAGTGCCCAAAAATATTCGAATAGCAAAAAATAGTGGGCAGTCACTCTCTCTAGAGAGCTTAAATTTACTGCCGAAGATCAATTGGGATGAGCAGATGCGAGCGCGCTGGACTGTCAGCGAGGCCGCTGCTCATCAACGCCTAGACGAATTTGTTTTAGACGAGCTACAAGATTACCGGGAGGGGCGAAATTTCCCTGACAAGCAGAATGTGTCGCGTTTGTCGCCCTATTTGCACTTTGGCCAACTATCACCCAATACGGCGTGGCATCGCGCTGCAGAGGCGGGCGCTTTTATTACTAACGAGCAGAGCCTAGATACCTTTATGAGCGAGCTGGGATGGCGCGAATTCTCTTATTATTTGCTTTATCATTTTCCCAAATTGCCCACAGACAATCTGCAAGCGCGTTTTGACCTTTTTCCCTGGGCAGAGAATACCGACGCAGACTTAAAAGCGTGGCAGCGTGGCAAAACCGGCTACCCACTGGTGGATGCCGGTATGCGTGAGCTCTACACCACCGGTTACATGCACAATCGGGTGCGCATGGTCGTGGGATCCTTTCTGGTGAAAAACTTACTCATTCACTGGCACCAAGGTGAAGCCTGGTTCTGGGACTGCTTGGTGGACGCAGACCTTGCCAGCAACAGCGCTGGTTGGCAGTGGATTGC
>DNBN01000007.1:12277-13231 GCA_003491845.1 Porticoccaceae bacterium
AAGCAGGGCAATTATATTCGCCGTTATGTGCCCGAGCTTGCTACTATGCCGGACAAGTATATTCATGCCCCCTGGTTGGCCCCAGCAGAGGTGTTGACCAGTGCTGGCGTTAACATTGGGATTAATTATCCAGTTCCCATAGTGGACATTAAAGAATCTAGAGAGCGTGCATTGGCTGCCTTTGCGGTGACTAAAATTCAAACCGCAGAGACATGATACAGTT
Organism: Porticoccaceae bacterium; assembly: GCA_003491845.1. Classification (GTDB taxonomy): domain Bacteria; phylum Pseudomonadota; class Gammaproteobacteria; order Pseudomonadales; family Porticoccaceae; genus HTCC2207. Next base: position 12,501 of record DNBN01000007.1, read on the forward strand.
TATTTTTAGCGGAGCAACACCATGTATTTTGGCAGTGACAATCAGACTGGCGCATCCCCTCAGGTTTTAGACATGTTGGCCCAGGCCAATAATGAATTCACCCATGGCTATGGCGATGATCGCTGGACACATCGTGCCATAGAGGCTTTGAAAACTTTATTTGAATGTGATCTTGACGCCCATTTTGTGGCCACCGGCACGGCGGCCAATTCGCTGTCGCTGTCCTGCATGGTTCAGCCGTGGGAAGGCATTCTCTGCCACAATAGCTCGCACATTATATTAGACGAGTCCACCGCACCGGAGTTTTTCACTGGGGGTGCGCGTATGTTGCCTGTATCTCAAGGCGAGGGCAAAATTAGCCCAGAGCACCTCAATCACTATTTTGACTTTATGGGCACTGATCACCCCCATAATATTAAGGCCACGGCGCTCAGCATCACCCAAGCGAGTGAGGCTGGATTGGTTTATACCTCAGAAGAAATCGCCACACTGAGTGATATTGCTAAAGATCATGGCCTACGGGTTCACATGGACGGCGCGCGCTTTGCCAACGCAGTGGCAAGCATAGGCTGCACACCGGCGGAATTAACCTGGAAGGCGGGGGTCGATGTGCTCTGCCTCGGTGCCACCAAATGCGGTGCGCTGTGCGCCGAGGTAGTAATATTTTTTAATCGAGACTTAGCCGAGACATTTTCCCACCGACGCAAGCGTAGCGGCCATCTGCTCTCCAA
>DNBN01000309.1 GCA_003491845.1 Porticoccaceae bacterium
AAGGGACATAACAATGATGATCCTCACAAAAGAAGTCATCATGAGGATTATTGACGGCAGAAGAGTCAGTGCGGTCATTAATGCAAGCAATTGCAAGGTTAGACTATATTCTGTATTCCCATTGCCGTTATCGACCATATTAACAACAGGCATACCGGTTTGAGCAAACACCGGTCCTGAGATCACTATTAGAGCCAGAATGGTTGTTGGCTTCAAGATTTTGGAAAGGTGCATCATTTATTTAATACTCTCGAGAGAATACTCTGGAAACCCGTTTGACTTATTTCTTCAGGCCGATCTTCGTCATGACTTGTGAAATCAGTGTCATTTGGAAACTGCCCCAGTTTAGTCATCCCTGTTGCCGATAGGCCAAGTAAAATCGTCTCTTGGCCAACACCCACCAAAATTAATTTTTGGCGCCCGCCAAGATTTTGAGCCTCCAGTATTTGAATCTTTTTACTGTTTGACATTCCAACCTTTGGACCCATTCTTTTTATCATTATCAGCGTGCCTATAAGAAGCAATAGGACAACAACAAACGAACCCATCATCGATACATAATCTGTCCACCCAAGAGAACTCATCGTTATTCGTCCTTTCTAGAGATTCTTGACGCGATCTACAGTTGGAATGACGCTAGTTAGTTTCACTCCATACCGATCGTTAACAAGGACAACCTCTCCTTGAGCAACTGGTGTGTTGTTAACCATTAGGTCTAGCGGCTCACCAGCCAATCGATCTAACTCCACCACACTTCCTTGAGCGAGGCGCATCAAATCACGAATCTTTAGCGATGTTCGTCCAACTTCTACAGAAATAGTCACGGGGATATTCTGTAACACTTCAGAATCAATTTTGTTTTGGTCCAGTTCTTCCGATTTACTAGTCTCTGTTTCCGCCATGTTTTACTCTCTTTAATAATTTGATGTCTTTAATTATTGATGTAACTTACCTGTTATTAGTATGCAGGAACCAATGGTTCAACAAATCGTACCGCCATATGCGCGTCCCTAGTTCCGATATCTGCTTCAAAAACTGCGATACCGTTAGCGTGGACTCTTGCATATTCAGGCTTTTTAAAATACAAAATATCACCTTCTCGTAAATTTTCGAATTCTTTATACGTCGACTGAATATCCCCAAGAAAAACGGAAATACCAACTTCGGCATCCATGGCAGCAGCCATTAAATCCTTCGTCCATGACAATTTAGAACCTGGAGCCTCAGCACTAGCTTGCACCCTGCTTTCTAAAGACTCCCTGATCGGTTTAAGTGTGCTGTAGAGATAAACCACATCAATATTTCCTTTAGCGCGCTCGCCGATCTCCGTTGAAAACCGGCTAACAACAACCAATTCGTCTTTTTCAGCAATTTTTACTGCAGCCGGATTTGATATGAGCTCCTGACTAACGCACTTAATTGGCATAACTGGGGCCCATGCTTCTTGCAGAGACCCAAACAAAATATTTGTTATGATTTTGTTAATTGATATTTCTGTGGGGGTAAAGGTACGCGTTGGTAGCAGGCCATCCATAACTCTTCCCGGACCACCAAAAAAATTATCCAAAGCAGCAAAAATAATCGAGGGATCTATTACTGCAAGTGCACTCCCTGACAATGGATTCAAACTCACTGTGTTAACCGCGACTGGAGCGGTAAGACTAGCTATATATTCACGGTAAGGCATCACCGTTACTTTCTCTGCCGCTACTTTTGCTTCCGAGCGGAGAACTTCCAGAATGCCTGCCTTGAAATGCCGGACAAAGCGTTCATTAATAATATTTACGGCACCTAAATTCATGCCTAGTGACGAATCTTCTCTAGTTAAGTCATGTTTGAGAGCTTGCACATCGCCATTTAGTCCCGTATCGGCTTCAATAGATCCATCCTCAATTCCTGTAGCAAGAGCATCTAGCTCTTCAGGAGTTAATAAGTTTTTTGTGTCCGCCATACCACCCTCATTAATTTATTTAGAGATGAGATCTCTTACACCTGTATATCCAAGCCACCGCTACTGACGTCGTTTTCATGAGCAATTTCTGGGACGTGGCCTTCATCATCTTTATTCTCAGTAAGAACCGGGGATTGATCTGTCGGTTTTCCGTCAGAATTTTTGCCTTCTCCAGTCCCTATCCCTATATAAGCAGAATCTATGCCATGTTCTGCCAAAACATCTTTTAATTTTGTAAAGCTCTCTTGCAACAAGTCCCGCGTAACGTGTTGTGATGAATTAAAATGGGCTTCGAGCTCCCCATTTCTCATCTCTAGTTTAATCTCAATACGACCCAGGGACTTGGGATGTAGATCCATTTCAACTTTCCATGCTCCCTTAACAATTTGCGCTGACAGCCTTTCGCCTATCGCCTGAGTGAGGCGACGAGAAGCATCAAGATATTGCTCCTGTCGGCGAACTAATGCCGTTTCATCTCTATTCGTGATCGGCTCAGCCAGAGATTTTGAGTTCATCTCAATTTTAGGCTCTAGTAAGTTAAAGGAAATGGGCGCTCCCGACGCATCCAGCCGAGATAGGTTCTGAATTACTGATTGGCTTGTGCTACTTTTACCGCTGCCTAAAAGAAGCTCCTCTAAATCAACTTTTAAATTAATTGGATCAAGTTTTATTTTTATTTTTTCGTTGAATGACCGCTCAGCATTGCTAGCCAAGAACAATTGCTCTATTTTTGATCTATTCTTTGTTTGTTCAGTCTGCACATGTTCACGCTGATCACCTGCGTCAGTATTTAGAGCCATTTCAAGCATTAAGCTGTTACTGAGAGAGATTTCACCAGGACTTTGGGCAACGAGTTGCCTTGAATTTTGAAATCCTACCTGACTTTTCGCTAGCACAGGAATAGTCGTTGGTTGAGGCCCTATTTTTGAAGCTTCCATAAGTCGAATGTTCAAGTCACTGGTATCTGACATTAATAGATTCATGATTTCTGGGTCTATCCCTTGGGCCAAGGCATATTTTGTAATACTTTCGGTCGTAGGATCTGAGCCAGCCATCAATATCTCGGTTCCGCCTGCAAGACTTCTAGCCTCAAGTTCATTTGTTTTGGTATTTGGGCCTGGCAAAGTCTTGCCATCTTTTGCCGCTCTTTTAGACTCTAACTGATCCTTAAAAATATTATCGAATGTGTTGTCATTCGAGGATTCAGGTTTCCAGTCCTCTTGAGGATCTGTATTTGCTGGGTTTACGGAGGTTTGGGCTTTCGGTAGAAGGCTGTCTAGATCAATCATGTGTTAGTCATCTCGAGGGCAGTGATTAGTTACTTAAATACGTTGCAATCACCATGCCAATGCGGGACTAAATTATTGAGAGGGTGAATTCAAATTAAATTGGATTAAGTTTTGCGCTTCAATATCTTTGACTTCTTTCACCTTACGAATCTGGATTATTTTTGCTTGCGATCTTTGGCTCAATTTTTCGAGCTTGAGCTTCTCTTGGTCTGCCGATAATGCCTTTTGCCTTGCTTCATTGCACAATTGTTCGATTACTTGAATATCTTCGCTTCCTCTTTGTCGCAGGTTTTGAAGCTGAACAATAAACTGACGGTAGTGCGCTGCCTCTGCCTTATTATGAGCTCTCGATAGAATCCCATTAAGCGTATCGGAATACTCGACTAACATGGTGTCAATTTTGTTCTGCCTAGTCATGACCTCACGCTTTTTGCCTAAAGCAGAATCAAGTTCAATTTGAGCCTGCCTTAAAACTCTATTTGCCTTAACTAACATGAGCTCCCATATCTGGCCTGTTTTTTCTCTCACTGCTCCGTCCCCGTAATTCTCCTAAGCTCATTTTGACTTTCTTCTAAGCTAACAGCCTCATCACTTAGCTGTTGTAAAAGTCTTTCCATATCAGGACGAACTCGAATCGCCTCATCTAGATCTGGGTTGGACCCAAATTCATAGGCTCCTACTTGAATAAGATCTTGATTTTGTTGGTAGAGCGTCCAAAGCCGACGAAGTCGATTTGCGGCCTTGAGTAAATCTGGAGACACCAGGCTATCCATAACTCGAGAAATTGATCCGACCAAATCGATTGCTGGATAATGAGCTGCATCAGCTAATTCTCGAGACAACATAACCTGGCCATCTAAAGACGCCCGAGCAATATCAACAATAGGGTCTGACCGATCATCTCCCTCCGCAAGGACCGTATAAACGGCAGTTATCGAACCATAACCATTTTTGCCTACACCTGCCCTCTCAATGAGGCGGGGGAGAAGCGCAAATACTGATGGTGGGTAACCCTTAGCCGTTGGAGGTTCTCCAATAGCTAAACCAATTTCGCGCTGGGCGTGAGCGACTCGAGTCAAACTGTCGCAGAGTAGTAACACGCTTTTACCTTGATCTCTAAAGTATTCCGCAATCAAGTGAGCTCTGTTAGTAGCCTTGAGTCTGACAACTGGGGAGATATTTGCTGGTGAAGCGACTACTACCGCTTTTTTTAATCCGCTTTCTCCGAGAGTTTTTTGAATAAATTCTTGAACTTCTCTGCCCCGCTCACCAATAAGCCCAATAACAACAATGTCAGCTTCTGTATATTTAGTTAACATGCCAAGAAGAACACTTTTACCTACTCCTGAGCCTGCCATTAATCCAATTCTTTGCCCCAGCCCCAATGTTAAACATGTATTGATTGCCTTGATTCCCGTATCTAGGATCTTTTCTATTGGTCCTCTGTCCATTGGGTTTAAAGATGAGCCCTCAGCACTTATTGAGACTGTATACTCAATAGGCCCTTTACCATCAATAGGCAAACCCAAACCATCAATCACCCGTCCAAGAAGGGCGTCTCCTGCACTCACATTTGAATGATTAGACTGAACCCATATTCGCGCCCCGGGAGCAATGCCCGCAGGATCTGTAAAGGGCATGAGATATAAAATATCATTCTGGAATCCAACCACCTCAGCATCAATAAAGATGCCAACTTTCGAACACTCAACCCGACAGAGTGCCCCTAAAGGCGCTAAAATGCCTTTCGCTTCTAGTGTGAGTCCGACAACACGAACGATCTTTCCGTTAGGCAATGGTTGCGGTGTTCGGATAGTTTCCACCTCACGGTCGACTTGCTCTGAGAAACTACGCATCTTGGCCTGAATCTTCAACGTCTTCGCCCAAATCAGATCTCTCCTCTACATCGAGCGGAGTTGTTTCTGATTGTTCATCTCTAAGCACAGTATCTTGCAATTCAGTCTGATCATCGGAAATTTGAACATCTTTTTTACTGTCTAAATCGCGGTTGCTAGAAGAATTCTCCGTATCCAATTGGAAGATACTGTCGGCTATTCCTTTGATTCTATGCTCTATCAAGTCATCAATAGCTGCATCTCCCATTGTTACCTTGACGCTACCTCGAGATAATTCCGGATCAACCCTCACCTCAGGACCATCGTCAAGATTTTTAGTGAAAGCATGAGCATCCATGGGATTAAGAGTTACAACAATATTTTCTATACCCTGGTGTTCAATATCTCCAAGCGCTTTTTGAACAAGATGTTCAATCGCTGTGGATGAGAGTGTTAGTTCTCCCCTCACTATTTGCTCTGCAATGTGTATCGCTAGTTTCTTTAGAGGGCCATAAAAACTTTGCATATCGCTTTGATAAGCTTCCAAAGAAGTTACGATATTTTGTAATTCTTGTCTCAGCGCTTCATGTTTCGTATCCACAGTGTCGCTTCCATCAGAGAATCCCGCATCAAAAGCTTCTTTTCGAGCTTGAGAAATAGCGGCCTGAATCGCCGGATTCTGATCAATTTGGTCTTGGGATATCAGTTCAGGGAGCGCAGCGATACTTTCTTCCGCCCGATCTAAATCTGGCACTTTATCTGCCGTTAAGCTGTCGGGGTCTGAAATATTACTTGGCTGCCAATGAACAAAACTACTATCGCTAGACTCATTAGAACTAGACCATGAAACTGCAGCAAATTCCTTTGCTTTTTGTCCTGCCCGCAAAAGATCATTTAGCCTCCAATGAATTTTAGGATCAGATTCAGACAAAAGCTTCTCCAGCTCCAGCCAGCATAATGTCCCCATCATCAGATAACTTTCTTGCTATTTGCATGATTCCCTTCTGCGCGGCTTCAACTTCACTAACCCTTATAGGCCCCTTAGCTTCCATATCGTCAACTAGTAAATCACGTGCTCGTTCAGACATGTTTGATAAGAATTTTTCTTTAGTTACTTCATCCGCTCCTCTGAGTGCGGACATCAACATATCTTGCTCGATACTCCTTAAAAGGGTTTGCATACTGCGGTTATCAATTTCCGCCATGTTTTCAAATGTCAGCATTTTGTCTTGTATCAGTGTTGCGAGCTCTTGGTCTAAATCTGTCACGCCCGACATGATTGATGACTCAATATCGATATTAGCGAAATTCATTATTTGGGCAGCCGTTTCGACCCCACCAATGCTCGCTGCTTTGGCGGATGAGTTACTGGTAAATTGTTCAGCCATAATTCCTTCCAACTCCTCCATCGCTGAAGGTTGAACGGTATCAAGACTTGCCACACGTTGAATAATTTCTGCTCGCTTACTGTCAGGTACATACTCTAAAACTTGGGCTGCAATATCATGTTCAAGTACGGATAAAATGATTGCAATAACCTGAGGATGCTCCTTGTTAATCATCTCTCCGATGGATTTAGCATCCATCCACTGCAATATTTCTAATCCTTTGCTTGATGCGGGGGGCATTATTTTACCTAGTACCGTAGCAGCCTTTTCGTCTCCCAGAGCGCGTTTGAATACATTTTCAACATAGCCTGGCGTTCCAAGTCCAAGATTTGTTTGAGTCTTAATCGTTGCTACGAAATCGTCTAGAACGAGATTAACTAGATCTTGGGATAAATCTGCCACGCCGACCATTGCTTTTCCAACCGCATTGACTTCTCTAGGCGACATAAAACGGATGACATCTGCAGCTTGCTGCTCCCCTAGCAACAGCATAATGACCGCAGACCGTTCGGTGCCAGACATTCTATTAAACTCAGCCTGTAAAGGGCTAATTTCTGGTGCTTCTTCAGCTATTTCTTGGCCCTTTTTGGCTTTCGGCTTTTTCTCTTTTGTCGTATCTTTGGCCATTGTTTATTCTCCTAGATGCTCTTAAGCCGATCGAACCATTTTCTTTAAA
>DNBN01000213.1 GCA_003491845.1 Porticoccaceae bacterium
CTGAAGCGTTAGAGACAGTCCTGTCCAGTTCAAATCAAAAATATATTGGTGCTCATCAAACCTTAAAAGTAGCATTAACTGACGATGAGAATTTTAGCCAATCTATTATTTTAGATGGCGCTGAAGTTATCGAATTTTTCCAGCGGATATAGAGCTGAAGACAAAATCACTCCCTTCCTGTTAAAAAAACATCCTCCATTTAAATTTCCGCAGCAACAGCATTGCTGAGACAGAAAAAAGAGTGTTAGTAAGTATTTTTCAGTCCCACTCAATAGGCTTACCTACTGTTCTTTTTTATCAGTAACTTGTCGTATTTAAACTACACACTCTGTGGCAAGACGCTAAATCAATTCTGAGATTCTGCCATCACAAAATGTTCGAGTTGTAATAATTGATTTTCAGAAAGAGCTCTTCCAACAGGGGCGAAGTATCGAGAGTTGAGATCCTTCAAAGTTACGTTCTCTTTAACCGAATAACCATTCTGTGAAAGAACGTTTTCTATTTCTTCAGCACCATAGAACGATATCCAAGGCTCACCTACCTTCGCTGATCCATACATTATTAATTTAGCTCGTTTTTCAGCGTTTGGATAACCCTTCCCAAAGCAAGCCTCAGGATTTTTATCGAAAAGGTCACTGACATACGAAATAAAAAAAATTGAACTCGCTCTTTGGGTAAGCGCAGCCACTTCTTTGATCGTTGAACTCAAAGCTTCTTTAGTGATGTACTGCGAGACACCCTCGAGCGTAAAGACGGTGGATTTGTTTTGATCAAAACCTGCATTCATAAGTTGTTCAGTCAAGGACTGGTGAGTGAAATCAACAGCCACATAAGTCATATTTTCTGAATTGGATAATTCTTCGGGAAGTTTAGAGCGCTTTCTAGCCTGAACTTCAGGCTGATCCACTTCAAAAATTCTAAGTGAAGACGGAAGTTCAAGCCGATGGGCTCGGGAATCATATCCCGCTCCAAGAATGACATATTGCTCAACTCCACTGGCAGAATTTTTTTTAACTAGATCATCGATAAAGCGCGTACGCGAAATTAGATGTTCGTGAAAACCGGGTACAAGTTTTTGAGCTAACCAGACGTTGAGCCTATGCCCCATAAATTTGATAAAGCTAGCACCTAATACAAACCTATCCGCGTAAGGATCATTTATGATACGTTCCTCAGGTTTGGCTAGAGTTTCTATCAAACGTTGCTTCGCTACCCCCTGGGCTGTAGCGTCTTTTCTAAAAATTGATTCACTCATAACTGCCCTCATGCCCACTCAGTGAGTGCAGCCTCTAACACCCCTGTATTTGCAAGATGTGTATAATACTTTGTAAGGCCTTTGTATGAGATGCATTCCTTTGACCCTACTATTTTCATTGAAAAAACCACTGAACCCCTTTGATCCTTACAATCTTTGTATTTAAATTATAACATCTAACTTTTAAGATTCTTAAGTCAAATAGAAGAAATTCTCGATGAGTTGAGACTCCTTTTGTCACGTTTAGTATTAATCGTCTATGGAGCTACCGGGTTTACGGGCCAGTTGTTCGCTACCTATGATGATGGTTGGAGTGTGGTATAGATATAGAGTGACAGCTAAAACAAAGCTAATCGCCTCGGCAACTGAAATAGCGGCGACAAAACGGTAATCCGATAGCAGCATATAAAACAGAATCAGCAATCCCGCTGGCATAATCAAACTACGGCAGCTAGCCACTAGCGCCGATTGAAATGGCCGATGAACTGCCGTGAGGTATCCGGATATCAACATAGTAAAACCGGCAAAAATAAACACCGGCCAAATATAAGCAACAAACTCTAATGCCAATGCCAGAGTTTCACTATCTCGCTCAACATCGATAAACAGGCCGATCAGTGATTCACTACCGGCGACCAATAGACTGATAATAAGTGCACTGATCCCAAAAATCATGATCCCGGCGATACGCAAGAATGCGTGGATTCTCTCATGGTTTCGTGCACCAAAATTTTGCGAAATAATCACCTGAATAGAGTCGGAAATAGCGAAGTAAGCCATAAATCCGACAAACAGCAAATAATTGACCAAGGTAATCGCTGCCACCCCGGTGACTCCCGCTCGCTGAATAAGCATCCAATTAAAAATAAAGCCAATCAGCGCGCCAGACACTTCATTAATAAATTCAGAGATACCGTTATAGGCAGCCTGAAAGACCTCGCGCCAGTTGTTTTGGCGTAAGCCAAAAGATATTTTCCGTTGTGGGTGAACAAAATAAAACAGCATTACCGCAAGGGACATTACCTCTGAGAGTCCCGTTGCCAGTGCTGCGCCAGTCAGTCCCCAGCCATAGACAGCGATAAACAGATAGTCCAGTATAATATTGACCGCTGCACCTATGGCGAGTGCCAAGGCTGCTAAATTGGGAAAGCCATCCAGGCGAATAAAGAAATATATTTGGATTACAATAAACTGGAAGAACAGAAAGGGGAAAATAATCCGGTAATATTCACTCATCACCGGAAAAAGTGTCTCATCGGCCCCCAGGCTAACAAAGATCTTAGTCTCAAATATAAGCCCCAAGGCAATCACGATCAGGCCATAAACAACCATAAACATCAGGGTTTTGCTAAAAATTGCCGATGCTGCAGGGGTATTTTCCTCACCTAGATACTTGCCACCACGCACAGAGCCGCCAATGGATATCATCATGCTAACGCCGAATAGCAGCGTGGTAATGGGAATAATAAGATTGACTGCTGCCAGCGCAGTCACTCCCTCATAGTTGCCGATAAACATACCATCCACCAATGAGCCAGACGTCATGGCAATCATGCCCAGCAAAGAAGGCATCATGTACCTTATGAAGGTTGGAACTATAGGGCCCTCAAGAGCATCATTATCTGCGGGGGAATCGGTATTCATAGGGTCATTTTAGCCTACTTTACTTATTTAAATGCTATTACCGGTACTGGTACTATGTAAAAGCAACTCCGGATTAAAAACCTGATTGATAGGCAACATTTGCCTCAAAGTTTGGGTCGAAATATTTTGCAGTATAAAATCATGCTTTAGCAAGCCTTACAGCATGTCGAATGACATGTGTAAAGATAAATAGTATCATATGGCTATCTGTAATAAACCCGCAAACCATCGAGGAGATTTCTTTTGGCTACCGAAACTAGCTTACTAGTATTGCTTCCAGCACTGGTGACCGTCGTTACCGCGATATTGAGTCGTCAATCCTCGCACAGGCAAAAACGCACCGTGCACGGCTTTGGCAGCTGGAGAAATTAGGAAGCAGATAACAGCAGCCAGATCATCGGGCGATACCCAGTCGGCAGGATTATTTTCAGGCATTGCGGAACGGTTGGCAACGGTATCAATTACCGTCGGTAATACAGCATTGACATTGATGCCCTTCGTTTTAAGTTCCTGGGCAAGGGTTTCAAAAACCTAGTCTTTTAGGGCTTTAAGTAAAGCGATGTGTTCTGGTCCAATACCACAGCAGCCACCGACAATTGTTGCACCAAGCACCTTCCATTGCCGGGCAAATTCCAAATAGTCTTGAGGCGCTAAGTCATCTCTCATGATGGAGTAGCCATCATTAGCTTGAATGGTATTTGAGATTGGACGAAAGCCATTAGCATAAACTCCAATATTTTTACT
>DNBN01000318.1 GCA_003491845.1 Porticoccaceae bacterium
TATAAAAATACTAACCCCCACAAAATCGTTAGATTATTAAAATAATTTCGAAATTTTTAGTCCGAGGAGGTCCCAAATAGTGAGCAACTATGAAATTGTTATTTCCTCTATGAAAAACTAGTGCGGCTGTTGACACTACCTCTGCTCTCGCTAGATCATCTGTTGTTAATGAACTAGCTTAAAAGATTGTCGTTTCAGAATCCTGGCCGTTATTTGCACATCCTGTTGCTGTCATTACAAACACCACCATGGCAAATAAATAGAATATTCTCATTATTGTCCTCCTTGACGTTTGAGATCACCGCCAATTAAGTAGACATTAACTGTTTTAGTAAAATTTAAACTAGTCTATTTCTGCTACAGATCTTAATTTAACTCTTTTATTCCTGATAAAAACACCGCGCTACATCAGCGTTGGCTAGTCACGCTAGATACATCACAAAATAACCGAAAAACATAAGCACACTAACAAAAAAAATAAAACGGCGAAGCAAGATAAAATAACGTCCGTACTTTTATATTCTAAGCATGAAACTGGCGAAATAGAAAAATTGGAACTATCGTAAGTAATGTTCAGTTATACAGATATGACTGAAGAAGAAGAAAAATAATAACACAACCAGCTGAAAGCACTGTTTTGAAAAGTCTGTTTGAGAAGTGTCCATCGCCGACGAATTAAATATTACTTCAAGTCCCGGCACTTCGTAACGTAAATAGAATGTTTTCGGTTACGCCATGGAGGCGCCATGAAAAAAATTCTATTGATCCTATCAATCACTGTCATTGTTCTGCTGATGGTGTTTCCCAAAATAATCGGTATGCAAGTAGAAACTCACTATTTGAAAGTATGGCAGCAGTTAGCGAATGAGAGTGGCTATGAAGTAGACCATGGTGAATTCAATTCGTCGTGGTTTTCATCAACTGGTACCTCAATGATAACCATTCCTCTAGATCCAAGTATGCCAGATTCTGTAACAATAGGAATTACCATGAGAGTTGCTCATGGTCCCTTGTTAATTGGTAGTCAGCATCCAATTTTCGGTTTAGCTGCAGGAGAACTTAGTTTTTCTATTGAACCCTCATCCGAAGAATTAAAAAACATCATCGACCAAGTCAGTCTGACAGCAAGCTCGCTGGTAACCGTCCATTTTGGATTGACTGGTGCTATAGAAGTTGGATTTTCCATAGATAAATTTTCTTACGCTGCACAGGGTGTTCAGATTCAATCTGATGGCATCAGCGCGCAGTGGCGCGCCAGCAGAGACTTTAAGACGTCCTCAGGAGCTATCACTTCCTATCCAATAAGCTTAAGTGGTCTGGGCATTAACCTTGAAATTGACACTATGCTAAACGAATTTGAAACCGGACAATACAACGGTCTTAATGTGTTAGGATCACAGAGTGTCGAATTGAAGCAGATTGACTTTCGCAGTGCCTCCACAATCGCTTCTATGTCAAATATAAAGTTAAACTATTCAGGAACTGAACAGAGTAATAAAGTTAACAATAGTATCGACCTTTCCATTGAGAAACTGTTGGTGCCGGCTCCGATAAATTCGGTCGCCTACAGCGCGCAACTGCTTCAAGTTGATTCGGAGTTCTATGCACAATGGGCCAATCTTTCCAAACAACAATCTCAAGACCCTGTTTTACTCAAACAACAGGCAATGGATCTTGCAACTCAGCTGCTAAAACCAGATACCAAACTACATCAAACCCTCAGACTTCATGGCATGGGTGGGTATCTGGACTTGGCAGCAAGCGTTCAATATCAGAGTAACGGTGAGAACACCTCGACAATAACTATCGATAATGTAGCAGACTTACTCGCGCTGTTGCATATCACTGTTTCCGTTGCCGTGGACAAAGTTGTTATAGATCAAACGGGCATGACACCAATGCTCGGTTACTATCTCGAGCAAGATCTCGTTGGTCTGGAAAATGATCGCTACCAGATGGAATTAGCCCTGGACAAGGGTGCTTTGAACATCAACCAAAAGCCAGCTCCTGAGGATATTGCCAGTACGTTAAACCTTATGTTGACTGGTAATCCACAACAAAGAAACACTGCCAAGTCGGTCACCGAACCGGCTCAAAGAAAGGCGGAGATAATAGAAAGCTCGAGTAGTAAACAAAGCAATAATGAGGGCGATAGCACAACTGAATATGCAAATGGAGAAAACATCACTGATACCAGCTTGGGTAACCAGAACGAGAACGAAAAAGGCGGCGAACAATAAGCCGCCTCGTTGAAGACTATCCTTAAAAGATCACTCAGGCCGCATGTGGGGGAACAACAGGACATCTCTAATTGAAGGTGAATCAGTCAAAAGCATCACTAGACGATCAATGCCGATTCCCTCTCCCGCTGTCGGAGGCATTCCATATTCCAGTGCGCGGATGTAATCACCATCAAAGTGCATGGCCTCGTCGTCCCCCGCATCCTTTTCAGCCACTTGCTGTCTAAAGCGAGAGGCTTGATCCTCTGAATCATTGAGCTCTGAGAAGCCATTGGCTATTTCGCGGCCACCGACAAAGAACTCAAAGCGATCAGTCACAAAGGGGTCACTGTCATTGGCTCGCGCCAAGGGTGAAACCTCGGCAGGGTACATAGTAATGAACGTTGGCTGTTCCAGTCGATGTTCAACTGTTTTCTCAAATATCTCGATCTGAACCTTTCCAAGACCCCAAATATCCTTCAGCGGGATATGCAGGGCAGTTGCTATTTGACGAGCCTTAGCCTCGTCACTAAGTTGCTCAGCACAAATCTCAGGATTGTATTTCAGAATAGAATCAAACACTGACAAGCGCTCGAAAGGCTTGGCAAAATCGTAGTCTGTCTGGCTTTCAATCTCGCCGTTAGCATCCCAGCGGGTGTTAACCACTTTAGTAGATCCCAACACCTCCAGCGCCATTTTGCGTAACATGTCTTCCGTCAGATCCATTAAGTCGTTAAAGTCGGCGTAGGCTTGATAAAATTCCAACATGGTAAATTCGGGATTATGGCGCGTCGATAAACCTTCATTTCGGAAGTTTCGATTGATTTCGTAGACTCGCTCAAAGCCGCCCACAACCAAACGTTTCAGATACAACTCCGGAGCAATGCGCAGATACATATCTATATCCAGAGCATTATGATGTGTTACAAAGGGCCGTGCTACAGCGCCGCCTGGAATCACTTGTAACATAGGCGTTTCAACTTCTAGGTAGTCAGCCTCATTTAGATACCGACGAATAAAATCTACCACTTTAGAGCGAATACGAAAGGTATTACGTACGTCTGGGTTAACAATCAAGTCAACATAGCGCTGACGATAACGCATTTCTTGATCAGCCAGGCCATGAAACTTGTCAGGGAGTGGTCGAAGTGATTTAGTCAGCAGCTGATATTCGTCCATCTGGACATAGAGATCCCCTTTACCCGATTTGTATAAAACGCCAGTAATACCAACAATATCGCCAAGGTCTAGAGCCTTTGCGAAGGGTCGCGCAGCCTTTGTGACATATAACTGAATTTGACCGGAACTATCTTGCACCACAATAAACGCTCCGCGGTTGCGAATTACGCGACCAGCAACACGAACCACCTTGCCTAAGGATTCTAATTGCTCTTTGGATTGATCACCAAAGCCAGTTTGCAATTCATCGGCACTATGTTTTGGCTTAAATTGATTTGGAAACGTAGGTCCATCCTGAGATCGAAGTTCATCAAGCTTAAGTCGGCGTTCAGCAATCAGTTTATTTTCATCTTGTTGATCAGTCATAGGTACTCTGTCAGTTGTTATAGGGCCATTTGTTATAGGGTCATTTGTTATAGGGTCTGTTGATCATATTTATTAGAGGCCAGCTTTCAAGGACGCCACGATAAATTGGTCCAACTTACCATCTAATACTGCCTGTGTATTGCGGGTTTCAATATTAGTTCGCAAATCTTTAATACGCGCATCGTCTAATACATAGGATCTGATCTGACTACCCCAACCAATATCAGATTTTGTATCCTCAGTAGCTTGAGCGGCCTCTTGACGTTTACTAACCTCAAGTTCATAAAGTCGTGCACGCAACATTTGCCAACACTTATCGCGATTTTGGTGCTGCGACCGCTGACTTTGACTTTGCACCACCACACCACTTGGCGCGTGGGTTAGACGCACCGCCGAATCCGTTTTGTTAATATGCTGTCCACCAGCGCCAGAGGCACGATAAGTGTCCGTTCGAACATCTGATGGATCTATGTCTATATCTATATTGTCGTCAATTTCTGGGGAAATAAATACAGCAGCAAAGGATGTGTGCCGTCGATTTCCCGAGTCAAAAGGAGACTTACGCACTAACCGATGAACACCAATTTCAGTTCGCAACCACCCAAAAGCATATTCTCCAGTAACCTCCACCGTGGCGCTCTTTATACCAGCGACATCCCCAGCAGAGCATTCGACTAACTCGGCTTTAAAACCTTTATCATCGGCCCAACGCAAATACATTCGCAATAACATTTCCGCCCAATCCTGCGCCTCAGTGCCGCCAGACCCAGACTGTATTTCTAAAAAGGCACTATTTTCGTCCATAGCTCCTGAAAACATACGGCGAAATTCAAGTTTGGCCAACTGAGTTTCTAAAGCCGCCATTTCTGCTTCTACATCAGATACCGTGTCTGCGTCATTTTCTTCAACCGCCATACCCAGCAGTTCTCGTGCATCAGAGACTCCTGTATCTAAGTCTTCAATAGTTCTAACCACAAGCTCTAACGCGGCCCGCTCTCGGCCCAACGTTTGGGCTTGCTCAGGATTATTCCACACGTCAGGTTCGCCGAGTTCTAGCTCTACCTCTGTAAGACGGTCTTTACGATTAGCATAGTCAAAGATACCCCCTTAACACATCAGTGCGTGCTTGAAGGTCGTCTAAAGCGAGGTAAAGAGGATTAACTTCCATAGTATTGCTGTTACCTTAATGTCTATATTGACCGCGTAAATGCGGCTCATATTTTACCTCAGCTCTGCCCACACACCAAGGGAAACTATGTTCTAGTAATTTGACTCTCTGGATATAGCGGAATATCCGTCGATAACAATTTAATAATTCAGCCAAACAACAAAATCGGTTTTTACTACGCCTGTAAATGTAACAGGAAATTAGTTTTTTGCTTTAATTAAAAATATTCTGATTCATCTATTTCCCGCTTATCTGCTGTGTTGAACATTACATAACTACTGGCTGAATTCGAAAAAGTTTGGCTTTCATATCTTGGACGGCTAAAGTACGAGAAGTTCTGTAACTAACACAAAAAATACCCATAAAAACTTTGTAGATACATCTCAAAGAATCATCGTTGAAATATAAAAAGAGGGTTTGAGAATGGCTAAAAAATTACTACTCATCGCCGGATTACTGAGCGCCTATTTACTTTTGTGGCCAGTTGCCATTCAGCCAGTAAGTTGGAATGCTCCCAAGGACAATGGCTTTACCGGTAGCTTCTTGACGAATAATAAACTTTCCGCACTGGAAACTATTATACTGCCTGATACCCATGGTCCTGAGGGCTTAGCACTCTTAGCAGACGAAATTTATGCCGCAACACGGGAGGGTTGGATTGTTCGATACAATGAAAAAACCGGCGAACAAGTCAAATGGGTGAACACTGAAGGCAGTCCATTGGGTATCGTTTTTGATGCTAATAATAATCTTCTGATTGCTGATGCCTTCAGAGGTCTTTTAAAAGTCACTCCTGAGGGAAAATTGTCAGTTTTAACTAGCAAGGTCAATGGCACCGATATTGATTATGCAGACGATCTAGATGTTACCGCCGATGGCAAAATCTATTTTAGCGATGCTTCAACTAAATTTGGGGCCCAGTCAAATGGTGGCACCTATGCAGCTAGTTTATTGGACACCATGGAACATGGCGGTCATGGTCGACTGTTAGTTTATGACCCATCCGATAAGACTACTAAACAACTCATGGATGGTTTAAACTTTGCTAACGGTGTAGCAGTGGATGCTGAAAGTCAATTTGTCTTGGTGAATGAAACCGGTTCATACCGCATTCACAAATATTGGTTGCAGGGTCCAAATACTGGTGAGTCTGAAATTTTAATCGATAATCTGCCGGGATTCCCTGACAATGTAGTTCGAGGTCGAGATGGTCGTTTTTGGGTAGGTCTGGTTTCCCCAAGAAGTAAGCCTCTAGATGATTTATCAAATTTACCAATAATACGGAAAATAGTGCAACGTTTTCCGCCTTTTATGCGCCCACAAGCGGTTCCTTATAGCCATGTGTTCGCCATGAATGGTGATGGTGATGTACTCATTTCACTGCAAGATCCAGAAGGTCAACATCATACTAATACTGGTGCCTTAGAAACCGATAATTGGCTTTATATCAGCAGCCTACACGCAGACAACCTCGCGAGAATTAAATGGCAAGATATAGACCTTGACCGAGTTAAGTAGCCTTATGTCTTTGAGTAACATTGCGTTCATCAAGAGATTGAAAAATACCTTTCTTGAGAACTTCAAAGCCCAAGGGACGGCCCATTTCAGTGAAGTAGTGCCAAACCCACTGAAAAATCCGATATTAGTCAGCACTAACACTCTATTAGCCGAAGAGCTGGGTTTAAAGCATACTAAT
>DNBN01000068.1 GCA_003491845.1 Porticoccaceae bacterium
TTAATAATGCCCAAGCGTCAGACCATTACTCTGAAAAGCCCCCTACTGCACTACTCATGGCGAGATTATCAGCACGTATCAGAAAAACATCTTAAATACGGTGTTTTGGGCGCTCAGGATAAAGCCAAAAACAATAAAAAAGCCTCTATCGTGTACGCGTTTTTTAGGTCGATCACCGACTTCTTACAGCAGTACATACTGCGATTAGGCTTTCTAGACGGCCAAAGAGGTTTGCTTATGGCGGTAATTCTTAGTCAATATGCTTTTCACAAATACGCGGCCCTTTGGACTATGACGGACGACATAAGCAAACAGTCTGGGAATCACTAACAGAAGGCCCGCTAAAGCTTTCGCCGAACTCCGCTGCCGCATTAAATTTCACAACAAGAAAATTATATGACCGAAGATAAAGTTTTCATCTCGAGAAATTACAAGGCGCGCTTTTCTGCAGCAGGCAAAGCTAAGATCGATTGTGAAGATGCGCTGGTAAAAAATGGATTTAAAAATATTGGGCTGCCCAGAGCAACCTATACCTCTACCCTACCCAATTTTTTCTGGACGTTGTTCGGAACCATCCTTGGGTTACTAAGGCTCAAGCGTCATAGTGTCTTGGTGGTGCAATACCCAACCAAAAAATACTACGACTTCATTGTTCAGATTGCCAAGCTCAAACACTGCAAAGTGATCACCATCATTCATGACTTGCGATCCCACCGAAAACAGAAAATGCACGTCGACAAAGAGATGGCCTCTTTAAACAAAAATGATGTAGTCATTGCGCACAACTCATTCATGACAGCCTGGTTACAGGATCATGGTCTAACATCGAAAGCCGTCAACCTTAATATTTTTGATTATCTGTGCGAGCTAAAGACTTCAAGCACCCCAATACCACCTAGGGACAAATTCAGACTGGTATTTGCAGGGGTCTTGGAAAAAAGAAAAAACGGCTTTCTTTACTCACTGGATGCGCTTAATGCCAAAAGCTTTACCTGCAACCTATATGGCATCGGATTTAATGCGTCAGAGTTACCCCAAGACAGCATAGTGACTTACAAAGGGGTGTTTCCCGCCGACGAAATTGTTGATCGCGTTGAGGGGGAGTTTGGCATCGTATGGGATGGCACCTCACTTGATGAGTGCAAAGGCAGCTTTGGTGAGTACCTTAAAATCAATAACCCGCATAAAACCTCTATGTACCTCAGAGCGGGTTTACCGATTATTATCTGGGACCAAGCGGCGATAGCGAAATTTATACAAGATAAAAATGTTGGCATTGCCGTTGCTTCACTCGCTCAGGTTGATGAAGCACTACAAAGCGTCAGTGACGATGATTATCGAGAGATGAAGAAAAATGCAGAGTCAGTTTCACAGCAGCTCGGTGAGGGCGCCTTTCTAACGGCAGCAGTAGAGGAAGCAATGTCACAGTTAGCCAGTGATTAGCCATCACAGTCTTAAACCATTCAGGCCCTTAATCCTGCGTTAGCTCTTTCTGACAGAGGGACAGCGCTGCCTCGATCGTGTCATCCATGTCGTAGTATTTGTAATCCGCCAGTCGCCCTCCAAATATAACTTTCTCCGCATACTCTGGAGCGTTTGCAAGGATCTTGTACTGCTTCACAAGTGCGTTATTTAACTCGTCGTTAATCGGATAGTATGGCTCATTATCTTTACTAAATTCGTGGGGATACTCTTTGGTGACAACAGTTTTTTCTTGCGTGCCAAACTCAAAATGTTTGTGCTCCAAAATGCGCGTGTAAGGCACATCTTTATCGGTGTAGTTGATAACCGCGTTGCCTTGGTAATTTTCTTGATCGAGAACTTGTGTTTCAAAATGCAAACTTCGGTATTCCAGTTCACCTAAGGCACAACCGAAAAACTCATCGATCTTTCCTGTGTAAAGCACCTTCTTGCCAAGTCCATTCCAATGCTGCTGATCATCGAAGTAGTTAATGTCAGTTCTTGTCTCAACGCCTTCAAGCAGCGCATTAGTTAAGGTGTTGTAGCCTCCAATCGGAATGCCTTGGTACAGGTCATTAAAGTAATTGTTATCAAAGGTAAATCGGAAGGGTAGCCGTTGAATGATAAATGCAGGAATCTGGGTGGCCGGCCTGCCCCACTGTTTTTCTGTATAACCTTTTATCAGAGTCTCATATAAGGCTCGGCCACCTAAAAATAGGGCCTGCTCTTCAAGGTTACTGGGGTCCATATCCTTAAACTCAGCGCGCTCTTCCTCAATCTTGGCTTTTGCTTGTTCAGGCGTGGTTACCCCCCAAAGCTGGTAAAACGTGTTCATGTTGAAGGGTAAGTTAAAGAGCTTGCCGCGAAAATTGGCTACCGGTGAATTAACGTAACCATTGAAAGAAACGTATCGATTAACATAGTCCCACACCTCTTGATTGCTCGTATGAAATATATGGGCCCCATATTTATGGACATTTATGCCTTCAATGTTTTCGCAATAAATATTGCCCCCGACGTGATTTCGCTTGTCGATAACCAGCACATTCTTGCCTGCGTCGGTTGCTTCCCGCGCGAAAACAGAGCCAAAAAGACCCGCGCCTACAATAATATAATCGTACTGACTCATTGAAGACATTGCCTTTTCACGTCTTGGGGGACCTCAACTATACAGCAATATTTTTTCACCCAAAGACTGCAGCACAACGAAATAAGTGTCGAAAAATAGGCCAATTCAAGGCAGCTCATTTTTTTAAACAAAGCAATTTCAGCCAGAAGCCAGGCAATCTCTTGTATTCCCAAGCGTCGCACTTAAAATGACCGTGGGCCCGAGTGACGCGCAGTTGCAGCAAAAATCACTTCTCCGTTACCGTCCTTCAATGGGTGTTTATCGGTAGCTGCAGTGCAGAATTAAGACTCCCTTGCCCGCAGCGATTGT
>DNBN01000071.1 GCA_003491845.1 Porticoccaceae bacterium
ATGACTGTCGGACTCATCAACAATCTCCATACCGAGCAGAGTTTCCACCAGATCTTCCATTGTGGCGATACCCAGTGGGTCACCGTATTCATTCACCACCAAACTCATTGAGGTACGCTCTGCAACCATCTCCTGCATCAGATCAGGAAGTGATTTTGTTTCAAGGACACTAAGCAAGTCGCGCTGTAAGTCTGCTAGTTCAATATCGGCGTTGCCCTCCACCACTGAGCGATAAATATCATCCTTGCGGGCAAATCCAATAATGTCATCTTCGCCACTTAAAAACAGGGGAATTCTAGAAAAAGCAAGCGCGGGATCTGTTGGTGACAATTCAGCAATGGTGATGTGTGCAGATAGAGACGCTATCACTGTACGCGGTGTCATAATATCCCTCGCGGTCAAACCTCTGAATGCAAACAGTGCTTCAATCGCTTTGGCTTCACCCGCATCAATAACTCCCTCTTGCCGACCCACAGTAGCCAATACATTGAAGTCGTCTCTGGTGAGAGTGGGCCCTTTCTCGTCAGGTGCCAACCAACCAGTGAGGCCCTTAGCGCCCACAACTAAAGGGTACATAAACCACTGCACCCAGCGCAGAGAGTAGCCACATAGAGGTGCCAGTTCACGCCAATATCGTGCACCCAGGGTTTTTGGCACAATTTCTGAAAAAACTAAAATGAGTAAGGTGAGTACCGCCGAGATAATGCCAAAATATAACTCACCAAAAAGCTGCGTCGCTTGCGCTCCAGCGCCAGCCGCACCCACAGTATGGGCAATAGTATTAAGTGACAGGATCGCCGCCAATGGCTTATCAATATCAGATTTAAAATTTCGCCAGAGCGCCCCTAACTCAGGCTTGTCAGCTTCCAGACGAGCCAGATAGGTTGGCGTCAGCGACAACAGCGTCGCTTCCAGAAGTGAGCAAATAAAGGAAAACCCTAGGGCTAAGCCTATATAAAGCGCTAGAAGAACCACTCTTTTTTCTCCATTTGAACACGGCTCCTATTTATAAAATCACGCACAGGAAAAAGCATCCAGCTATCAATCGATCGGTTTGTCAGAACCAAAGCACATAGAATCTTAATAAAATACCCATAGGACAATGTTAACACCACAGTAGCAACCGCGGCCCCCAAACTCAACATATCAGCAACCTGAGATACAACATGAACAAGCCCAATTAGCCCTCCAATCCATGCCGCTGCCACCGCTCCGATAGAGAAATTTTCCAGTCGCGACTGCAGAGTATTTTCTCCAGCAATCAAAAAAGCTAGTCCTCCACTGACTACAACCACAAACGCCTTTAAATCAATTATTAAACTGAGATCTGCTACTGCCAATGACAGACCTGTCAATAGAATCACGAGAGACAAAATTACCTTCATGATGACCTCAACAGCGCTTGTTGATAAAAAAATAAACCTGATTCCGCTATGAATAATCGCAAAGCTATCAGATCAAATCATTAATCACAATAGGTTTACATTTTTCAGAGGTCATCATCAATAAATACTGAGGGTAAAAAGGGTTCGTCCATACAGATCGTTGTCACAGGCAAGTTTAAGTACAGCCCCATGGGATCAGGAAATCGTTCATCGGTCTGCGCGGCCAAACGGCCTTTGTAGACAAGATAATCTGTCTCCAAAGTGGATCCTATTAGGCCCTCACGATAAACCACAGATAATAAATTTTCGAAGGCTACATCAAGCTTGTGTAGTGCGGTTCTGAAACCTCGAAGCGATCCATCAAACAAGCCACACTTAACATCATTGATATACAGAGGGTATAGATGAGATATCATTAGCGTCACCAAAAACTATAATAAACTCTGCGAAAGGCGTGGCCAAAGCCCGACGTTACCGAGCCTGGATACACGAAATAGAAGAAAATTGGTACGACCGAGTGGACTCGAACCACCGACCCCCACCATGTCAAGGTGGTGCTCTAACCAGCTGAGCTACGGTCGTACTAGGTGCAGATGGGTTAAGGCTCCCAAGACACTGCGTGGCTATTCTAACGACCTTAATCTGTTACTGCAAAGCATTTGTGACCATCGGTGAAATTGCCTGAGTGAATCACACGCCGCTCCTTCATAATATTGGTTTAGGAATTATCTTTACCCTCAACCAATAGATTCGGCTGGCCAGGACGTTTTTCCAGTGTAAATTCATCGTATAATTGGCCCGTTGCCATGAATGCTCGGTATCGCAGATTGTTGTTGTCAATATCAATTATCTGGTACAGCTGGGTATCCTCTGCACTTCTTTTAGCATAGTCACCCTTAGTTATCTTATACATCTTAGGGCCACTTACGGATACGACATGAACAGTTCCAATCTCAGGATCATAGGCTTGTTCATAACCTTCTGGTATATTTTTTAAATCAACTGAATCCACGTCACCGGTGCGAGCATAGGTGTGATCGTGGCCGCTTAGAACTAAATCTACCTTAAATTCGTCTAAAATCGGCTTCCACAAATTTCGTAGCTCTGGATTATCTCTGTCTGACGCAGGCGAAAAAACCGGATGATGAAACGTCACTACGGTCCATCGATTAGGATTTTCCTCAAGGACGCTCCTAAACCAAGCCACCTGTGACTGCTTGGATTTATTTGAATCGAGAGAGACGAATCGAACACCTTGATAATCTATGTAATAAACTGTCTCGGCCAAACTATCATCGGGAATATCTTGAATCGGAAAAGCAAACTGAGGACGCCAATGACTAGTCACCATAGGAATACCAGGATTACGTTGTCGATCATAAAGAGGGGCGCCGAAGAAACGTCGACCAAGCAATTCGTCTTTAATAAAACCCGTCACCGATTCCATGTTTTCATCAACCAGAGTAATAATTCCTGAATCATTAAATTCCATCGAGGTGCTGACACCTTCAGGTCCAGAAAATGCGACGTTATATATGACACCTTTTTCACTGGATTGTTTATCAAATGAGGTCATTTCAACATTAATATCCTCACCAGATTGAGTTTTCCAGTAGCGCTCAGATTTTGATCCCTGCTGAATATAGCGGTACTCATGATTGCCTGGCGTAGCAAGAACAGGAATAGTGCCGTTGACCCAATCGGGCCCATGATGCCAATCTCCCCACTCAGCATCACTGTAATTTTCATCCACTAGATCTCCCGCATGCAAGGTAAAGGCTGCGCGGGGTGCATCACGAAATGCCTCTCTAAATACCCTTGACCAATGCGTGCGGACCTCATTTTGAGCATCACCAAAATATATAAAACTAAATGGCAGAGGCTCATTACTTGCGGTTTTGAAATGGTAGTACTCAGAAAAGTTTACTCCGTCTCCAACACGGTAGGCATACAGTGTATCTGGATCAAGATCTCTGAATGTCACTGTGTGGTAGTTAGCATCATTTATATCACTACTGAAAGACGTGGTTTTTGCATCATAAGATGTGGTCTCCAACATTCTTCCATTGGCATTTGCGAGAGCTATATAGGCCATAGCCTTCTTTACTGAAATATCAGTACGCCAAGTAACTGATTGAGTTCTTGCGGGATCATCCTCCCACGTCAATACCACGCGATCTGGAATTGGCGTCGGTGCATGAATCTTGGCATGCGAATAAGCAGTTGCCTGCCAATCATCATGAGCTACGGTTAATTCGATGAGCAAAAAACTCATACAAAGGGATACTACACACTTCAGAAGATTAACTGACAAAGATCTATTCTCTGTTGATTGGGAAATTTTTTACATTGAAATACGAGCACGCTGTTTACCTATATAAACATCATAGCAATGATGCGAACATGTTTTATGTATATTGAAAGGCAACTACTCAAACAAACATTACAAGAACTAGGAAACTACGCAATATCTCGGGCGTTATCAAGTTAATTACCCCTGCAATTAAAGAGCCACTATGCTTGCAAGATAAACAAAGTCATATTAGCTCCACACATACGAATAATGTTAACGATCCAGGCTATTAGACAGATGTCGATGAAAATTGACAATGGCTTTTTCAAAATAACCAAAGGTTAGATGACTGTTGGCTTGAGCTGTGACAGTTTCTTGGATTGAACAAGCCGCTGCACGATCTTCATCCTGCCCAGACTCTGTCACAAACTGCGCATCTCGCTCTGCATCTTCAAGGGTCACCGATTCACCCTCAACAGAGGCATTGGTCATAAGATAAGTCACCATCTTTGTGCTATTCGGTGTCAAAGGCTCCATGATGGTCAAATTTGAGTGTTTAGATAAAACAGAAACACTAGCATTGGGAAATAAATGATACACAGAGGTAAGCATGCCGTTAGCTTTGCGCTCGTCTGAGGGTTTATGTCTTAGCTTCTCAATTCGTCGAAAAGGAAAAATGACCCGAGCGTTGGCGCCATAGGTCTCGATCAAATTAACATTGTCTAAGCCAAAGGGATAAAACGTCGTCTGGTGCAGAGACTTAATATGATAACCCTCCAGCAGGGTTTCGGTCAGCAGCTTCCAATTCGCTAGGTCAGAGACCTCACCTTGGCGAAACATGGTTTGCTCAGAGGTAAAATAATCTAGACTATTTGCTAGCATTTCAGGTGTGATCTTGCCCTCCTGCATAACATAAACAATACCACCTTTCTCTTCTGCAGACACCTCCACCAAGCCATGTTCCTCAAGTGCTAAACCCGGAAACGCCTCTTGACCACGTATGGCTTTGAGCTGACCCTCAAGATCGTAAGTCCACGCATGATAAGGACAAACAAAGGCGCGAGAACAACCACTACCGCTGGCTACCTGCATACCGCGATGACGACAGGCATTAATAAAAGCTCGTACCCTGCCATCCCTCCCACGGACAACTACTAACGGTGTTCCCGCAGCTTTGCGAGCTATGTAACTGCCAGTTTCAGGTAATCCCGCTGAGGGGCAAAAAGGCACAGGTTTTGATCGGAGTAAAGCTATCTCTGCATCAAATCGTTCTTGAGAATGATAATTGCCCACCGGCTCTTGCCAAACAGTATCTCCCAAATCAGTCGTACCATTATCGATGTGAGCGAAGATACGATCGATCGCCTGTTGGTCGTTTAACAGGGGACTAGTAGGCTTATCAAGATGAGTATTTGAGGACGACATGAACGAGCCTTAGAAATAATGGAGCCCCAAGATAGACGATCTTTAGTTAAGTTTCAACCTCTCTGCCCAAGGTAAATTGGCGTCCAAGATAGGATAAACTGGTTCCATAGTGGCTAGTATTGCGGGCGACATCGCTTATAGACACCTATTAAAAAATTGGTGTTTTACGTGATATTTAGCAGGTTTTTATCAAAAAATAAAAAACTATACAGGCATTTACAGGTAACTTTGTGTGCGAGACAAAACTGCGCCCAAGAGTGCAGTTTACGTGTAAAAAGAGGTAAGGAGGTAAGGAGG
>DNBN01000223.1:0-3386 GCA_003491845.1 Porticoccaceae bacterium
TTTAAATACGCCGGTGCCTTTTTTAAATCATATGTTGGATCAAATTGCCCGGCATGGGTTAATCGACATCGATATTCAGGCTACAGGTGACACCCATATTGATGACCATCATACCGTTGAAGACATAGGTATCACCTTTGGTATGGCTATTGCTGAAGCAATTGGTGATAAAAAGGGCCTAACTCGCTATGGTCATGCCTATGTGCCTTTAGATGAGTCGTTATCTCGAGTAGTTTTAGATTTTTCTGGTCGCCCTGGACTGTTTATGTATGCAGACTTTGTGCGTGGTCATGTAGGGACCTTTGATGTTGACTTGAGTCGTGAATTTTTTCAAGGCTTTGTGAATCATGCTTTTGTGACACTGCATATTGATAATCTTCGAGGGGCCAACGCTCATCATCAAATAGAGACAATCTTCAAAGCGTTTGGCCGTGCGCTACGTATGGCATCCAGTGGCGATCAGCGTATGGCTGGTGTATTGCCTTCAACAAAAGGCCACTTGTAATTCTTTATGTCTGGGTCTAAGAATCACATTGCGGTTATCGATTATGGTATGGGCAACCTGCATTCGGTGTCCAAAGCGCTTGAGCATGTTTGTGTTAATGCACAGGTGTCTATTACGTCTGATCCTATTGTTGTAGCTGGCGCTGATCGAGTAGTGTTCCCCGGTGTTGGTGCCATTGGTGACTGTATGACAGAGATCCAACGCCTGAAAATTGGTGAAGTACTCAATCAAGCGATTATTGATAAGCCAGTGCTGGCTGTCTGCGTGGGTATGCAAGCGCTATTGCAACACAGTGAAGAGAGCAATGGTGTTGATTGTCTGGGTATTTTGCCCGGTAAGGTCAAATTGTTTGAATCAACTATGCTAGATTCCTCAGATGAGCGATTAAAAGTGCCGCATATGGGCTGGAATAATGTTGAGCAGAGCATAGATCATCCGCTCTGGCATGGTATTGAGAAAAATAGCCCATTTTATTTTGTACACAGCTTCTATGCTACCATTGACAACAATCCCTATGTTGCGGCGCATTGTCAGTATGGCGTTACCTTCGCCGCAGCACTAAGCCATAGAAACGTGTTTGCGGTGCAGTTTCACCCGGAAAAGAGTGCTAACAATGGTCTACAGTTACTGCGCAATTTTACTCGCTGGACGGTTTAAACAGCCAGAGAATGGGTTGATAAATAAGTATTCGCACACTACCCTTAGCCTTCGTTTAGTCATATTACGTTAATTCCTGCAAAAAGAGCATTGTATGCGACATCAGAATATTGACAGCACTTCTGAGTTACGTGATCGACTCAACCGTGAGACCGCTAAAATTAGTTGGCATGATTTGCAAAAGCATTACGCTGCTGGCAATGTTATGGGAGTCTCTGACAAGGCTGATCTTATTCAGATAGCAGTAGCATTTCATTTTGATGATCGAACTCAAGTAGAGAAGTGGTTGGACAGGGGCACCTTATTTGAGGTTGATGACAGCCGGGCACTAAAGTGGTACACCAACAGGGCAGAGCATTGGGCTGTTGTAATTCCTCCTTTTGTACTGGTTCAAGAGGTAAAATAACAAGGGGTTAAAACGTAGATGAATATTAATAAAAAAGTTGCAGTAGTTACCGGCGGCGCCTCAGGACTGGGTCGCGCAGCTGCAGAATTACTCATTAATGCCGGAGCAACAGTAGTTATCTTTGATATGAATAGCAGTGCTGGTGAAAAGGCAGTAGCAGAATTGGGTGCTAATGTGTGCCATTTTATGCAGTTGGATGTCTCTAGTGGTCCCAATGTTGAAGCCGCTTTTGCAAAAATTCTTACAGACCTTGGTCGTGTTGATATCTGTGTCAACTGTGCGGGTATCGGTATTGCCGCAAAGACTGTAGATCGTGAAGGGATGCCTCATAATCTTGATCTCTATCGCAAGGTTATCGAAGTTAATTTAATTGGTACTTTTAACGTCTCACGTTGTGCCGCTGCCGCTATGGCTAAGAATGAGCCGGATGAAAAAACTGAGCGTGGGGTTATTGTTAATACGGCCTCTATTGCTGCTTTTGACGGTCAAATGGGTCAGGTGGCTTATTCCGCAACCAAGGGAGCCATTGTCGGAATGACTCTACCTATGGCGCGTGATCTAGCAAAACAGGGTATTCGCGTCAACACCATCGCGCCCGGCGTGATGGCAACGCCCCTGATGCTGGCGGCACCTCAGAATGTTCAAGATGGCATAGTGGCAAATATTCCCTTTCCTCAAAGACTGGGTGCACCTTCGGAGTTTGGCCAATTGGTAGTGCATATTACTGAGAACAGTTACCTCAATGGCGAGACTATCCGATTAGATGGTGGCGTGCGTATGCAACCACGTTAGTGAAAATTCGGCAGGCGACATGTGCAGACTTCACTGCTATTTGGCCGATTTTTCACGAAATCGCAGCAGCAGGAGATAGTTACGGGTATGCCACTGATGTTAGCAAGCAAGAAGCCTGTAAGCTGTGGATAGAATTACCAGAAAAAACCTTTGTAGTTGAACAAAATGGACAGATTTTAGGCACATATTACATTAAACCCAATCAGGCTGGTCCGGGCTCCCATGTGTGCAATTGTGGATATATGGTGGCTAAAAATGCTCGCGGCCGTGGACTTGCCTCGATTATGTGTGAGCATTCGCAAAAAATAGCCATAAAGCTTGGTTATCAGGCTATGCAGTTTAATTTTGTGGCGATAACCAACGAGATTGCGGTAAGTTTGTGGAAGAAACTTGGATTTAAAACAGTCGGTGTACTACCTAAAGCCTTTAATCACTCTTCACAAGGTAAGGTGGATGCGTTAGTGATGCATAAGTTTTTAGATTGAAACATTAGGCTGATGCCAGCCACTGAGAAACCTCTTGGTGATTCCCTTTAAACACAACGCGATCACTGCGTTTTTCTAACTGATACAAATACATTGGGTCGTAGTAGTCTGCCGTTATAGCTCGCAGCCAGCTCCTGTGGCTAGCAAAAGCATCATGGTGCTGAAGCTCAAGTGCACTATTCATAAGGTTTAAAATATCCTTAGTTTTTTGGCCACCAAGGCGTTTTTTAATCCTCAATAAACTATCTCTAAGGTAGTCGGCAAAAGCCTGCTCAGCATTATTCCCGTGATAGGCTAGGGTGTGACGGTAACGTTCAATAACATATTCCTGCCACAGTTTTTCAATGCGTTGCTCAAAAGGTAATTCAATTACCACCATAGAGCTAACCGCCATAGTATCGCTTAGCGGAATAGGTAAATGGCGGCCACCAATATTGCGGCTTTCATCTTCAACAATGATGCTACACCCAGGATGCTGATGGCGCACATCCATGAGCTCTAAGGTGATCTTGTTTTCAAAATCAATCTGCGCTGGCTGTTC
>DNBN01000223.1:3635-4354 GCA_003491845.1 Porticoccaceae bacterium
AAATCAATCTGCGCTGGCTGTTCACCTAAGGGGCGCCCAAAACTTGAGCCTTTATGATTAGCTGCACCCTCAAGATCAATAGTTCGAGGTAAAGTTTTGATTAGCTGGGTTTTTCCGGTACCGGTCATACCGGATAGCAATACTAATTTTGTGGTTTCACAAATTTCGTTGATTTGTTCAATCAAAAAGCTGCGCAAGCCCTTGTAACCACCTTCTACACGAGGACATTGAATACCAGTATCAGCCAACCACTGTTGGCTAATACGCGAGCGTAACCCTCCTCGAGCACAATATAATACCGCGGTCGGATTAGTTCTGAAGAAAACCTGCCACGCATTAACCCGAGCCTCTTTGTCAGCACCGCAGACACGCTTATGACCTAATGCTACAGCCGCTTTTTGTCCGTGCTCTCTGTAGCAAATACCTATCTCATGGCGTTCATCATTAGTCATTAAAGGCAGATTGATGGCAAAGGGAAGAGCGCCGCATTGGTGTTCAATAGGGGCGCGCACATCAATTAGTGGTGTACCATTGAGCAGTAAATTTAAATAATCATTAGTTGATGGTAGTGCAATCTTACTCAAGCCAGCACCTCAACAGTGGGTTGGTTTTTCTCATAATTTTTCAGTTCACCAATTGACTCATAATAGCAGTTGGCTCTGCGCAATAGTTTGATAACTCTCTCTACCGCTGCGGGGTTGACTGCAACAAGCAGGCCG
>DNBN01000327.1:0-161 GCA_003491845.1 Porticoccaceae bacterium
ATCAATATAGTTTATTGATACATTTTGTATACTTTGGGGCCTTTTTAAGATCCCAAGTAATATCTCTGGGAAAGCCGCATAATCTCTTTCCAGTTTATAAATTGAAAATATTGCTATAAGGGGCTTCCAATCTAAAACGCAGAATTAGTTGCACCTCTCAA
>DNBN01000327.1:418-5592 GCA_003491845.1 Porticoccaceae bacterium
AAATTGGTCAGTACACTACTAGAATAATAAGTCGCCAAGACAGGATTCAAAGAGGGACATACAATATGATTGCGCTGGATAAACTGAACTGTGTGGCGGACATAAGCCGACATCAAGCAACAATAAATGGAAGCCGGGTTGCTCAAATCTTTGAAGATAGAAAAACAACCTATAGTCAACTAGACACTCGTGCAAGTCAGGTAGCTAACGGGCTAATCAATGCAGGATGTGCTCCAGGATCACGTATTGGCTATTTAGGTAAAAATAGCGATTACTATTTTGAGGTTATGTCCGGTACAGCAAAAGCCAACGTGGTTATCGCTGGAGTTAATTGGCGCCTAGCGGTGCCCGAAGTTGAATATATACTAAACGATGCCTGTGTAGAGATACTTTTTGTCGGAGCAGAATTCTACGATATGGTCATGCAGTTAGTACCTAATTTACCGGCAATCTCTCAAATCATCGCGATAGACGGCAACCATCATAAGTGGGTAGATTATTGCCAATGGCGCGATAGTCAAAATACTGAAGACCCCCTGTTACCCATATCGTTAGAAGACGACGTTTTGCAACTATACACAAGTGGTACAACTGGTCATCCAAAAGGTGTTCAGCTGACCAATGGCAACTATCTGGATGTTCTTGACCAAGCCGCTAACGGCGGATGGGGTGACTGGGACGAGGGCGAGGCTAGTATTGTGGCTATGCCGATCTTTCACGTAGCTGGAGTTAATGTCGGCGTTGTGGGACTTGCCCAAGGATTAGTCAATGTTGTACTTAAAGATGTTGATCCAGTCGTTATTCTTGATCTTTTAGAAAAATATCGAGTTAAGTATGCTTTCTTTGTCCCCGCAGTAATTCTATTTCTAAACAGCATTCCAGGAGTGCGTGATCGAGATTTCTCTAATCTAGATTTTTTGTTGTATGGTGCAAGTCCAATTTCAGAAGATGTACTACTTACAGCAAAAAACATTTTTAAATGTAACTTCTGTCAAGTCTATGGTCTTACAGAAACCTGTGGAGCAGGCACTATATTGCCTCCAGAAGATCATGATCCAGCACGAGGTAAACTTCGCTCCTGCGGCAAGGCGGCACCTACTGCCGAGGTTCGTATTCTTGATAGCGACGGATCCATTTTAGCGCCTAATCAGGTGGGTGAAATCACTTATCGATCTAAAAGCCTGATGAAAGGTTATTGGAACAATCCCGAGGCTACAGCCAAAACGATACAAAATGGATGGTTTTTCACAGGTGATGCCGGCTATATGGACGAAGAAGGTTATCTATATATTCATGACAGGATTAAAGATATGATTGTCTCAGGCGGTGAAAATATCTACCCCGCAGAAGTTGAAAATGCGCTCTTTGACCATGTTGCGGTGGGCGATGTTGCCGTTATTGGAGTGCCAGATGACAAATGGGGCGAAGCTGTCAAAGCTGTAGTGGTTCTCAAACCCGGCGCAACCGCCACTGAGGAAGATCTAATTGCCCATACTCGCTCTAAAATTGCCGGTTACAAGATTCCTAAAAGTATTGACTTTACCGACACACTACCTAGAAACCCCACTGGTAAGTTACTTAAACGAGAGCTAAGAAAACCCTATTGGCAAAGTAAAAACCGGCAAATTAACTAACACAACCCTAGTTAAACGCCTGTATTTAAAGTGCTGTATTTGGTGATTTAACATCAACCGCTAAACTTTTGACACATCAAATCAAATTAGTATTACAAGACGTATAAACAAGATGACTGAAGTGATAGTTCCAACTCCTATTGATAACGAACATCTGTTCGTTGCACAAATTCGCCGCTAATAAATTAAGGAATAAATCGCAATTCTTCAAAAAAGATCAACCAAGATCAACCAAGATCAACAAATAATGACCAAACTCCACTAACTTCAGTACCTCCACCGCAATCACCGACAGCAAAAACAAGCATTAATGTTGGACATATAGTGCAATATTTTTACATCCTAGCGCCACTAAATACTATTTAATGGGGTTAACGTAGGCCCGACTGATTTCAGCTGTAAAAGTACTAACGGAAACCAACTAGAATAGACCCTATAGCAGTGTTCACATTAGCACATCTATTCTAAGTTGCACTTTTTTGACTCTCCTTGAAAATTTCACTCCACAGGCATATCGCCAAGTCTTAACTCATAAGGTAGCTAGGGCCTCTTCTAACCAAGCCATCCTATTAATATACCAGCTCTTCAAATGCTCCACTTCTTCTTGGTAGGTATCAAATACCACTGGATTAGGCCAAACATAGGTACCCAATGTTTGCCATTTATCATCATTTTCTTGCTGTGCCCAACGCAACTGTTCAGCATAGGCGTCTATTTTAGATAAGATAAAACCTTGGTTTTCCATAAAATATGAGAAGCGCGCATTGACCAGCTGCACAAAGTTAGGGTCCTCAAACAAACGGCTATACCATGGGTGATATTTAACCCAGAAACCTTCTGTATATTGACTGTCAGCATAATCAACGTTTCCAAAAGACAAGTCAAAGTCCCACAGCGGACCCATTTTGATAAGCTCACCAGGGCTTAAATGTAAATATATGCTAGAGAAAAATTGGGAATCAACATTTTTTGTTATTTCGCTGATAAGATACCAATCAATAAAACTATCCAAGTCAATGTGTGTCGCATATCCTTGGGTTTGGCTTTTGAAATTATCACCAAACAGATCATCTTCAAAGGCATGGATCATGTTTTTGATATACATAAACTGACTACTTCCTGCAGTCAGTTCGGGTTCTTTAATGTTCACTAGAAATTTATCTGTGGCATTACTTTCAAAATAAACATCATCAGGATCAAGCCTAAATACTTGATCAAGTTCCAACAAGAAGCCCGTGTCACCTAATGCTACTCTATTGTCACCTTCCTCCACTTTTTGCGTAATATTATAGGTTCCATTGTATTCATTGTTAATAAAGACTTCTGCGAACCGCCCTTGCGGTGTCCAATCTAAATTGCTTATATAACCCATCTCAAATGCTATTTTATTACGGAGCATAGTCTTGTCTGAATACTCAGCAAGAAATAACCATTTTTTGTCTTTGGGCATACCCAGAAATTTGGCCTTATCGCTTAATTTCATCTGAAATGGCTTTTTTGGGTGAAGGTCCCAGGTAGAATTACCTCGACCACGAATTTTCATATCAACCAGATCAACGTCATCAGTTTGTCGCCCCCCTAACACAGAGGTTTGTCCAACCACATAATCATCTTTTGACTGAATAGGCCTTTCATCATTGGTCGAAAGATAAACAACTGGAAGACCCGTGAACACCGCAAGATCAACCGTATAATCTGCCACTTGACCATTGGAAGACTCAAGACGATAGATTACAGGCTGGGTGAAATTATTAGCGGTGATGGTACTTTCTTGTTTATCATCAGCAACAGTAATCGACGTGCCTTGATACTCAAAAGTCGCTTTCAGTTGCGAAACATCAACCACCGTTGGGGTGCGCCCAGTAATTTGTTGATCAATAATCGATAGCGTTATGTCGTCCATTAAATTTGGGTTATGTTCGGTTAAAAAGGTGAATGTTGTAATCTCAGGTGGCGCATCCGCGACATCTAAAATAGTCACCGTAATCCTTTGTTCTGTTGAAGCGACTCCATCAGTTGCGACCACTGTCGCGCTATAGGTTGATCGCATCTCATAGTCAGGTGCTGAAGTAAAAGTAAGAACTCCGTCATCGTTCCCAATACTAATATCTGTTCCTGAAATACTAAAAGTGATAGTGTCACTATCGTCATCTCGAGCTACTACTGTGCCTATCATTAGTTGATTCTCTTCCACGCTAAATAGCCCGGAAGAAACAAATATTGGTGCCCTGTTAACCGCCGAAGTAGATGACCCTGAGCCTCCACATGCAGACAATACTGCACTAACAAAAATGACTAAAATAACCGTAACGGACTGTTTTATCATAATTTCATCTCTGAATAATATTCTGCTTACACACTAAACTTAAGCCGTCTAGGATTGCACTTTTTGTTGGGAAATATAATATTTATAGAAACAATCGAACCATGTACATATACCTACAGTTTAACCAATCTTATTTAGATGCAACCTATGTGTGCATGAGAATAATCAAAGCTAGTAAACTGCGTACTTGTTATAGATTGTCAGTCAACTTAAAAAAATCTACAAAAACGACATCATTAGTGCTATCGGTCATCTATGAGCAATGTCGTTTATGTATATTTAAATCTAAGTCGCCGATGAAATTAACCATGGACTCGTCTCTAACGTGGCTTTTGATGGTTACACTAACTAAATTTTATGCCATAAGGCTATAATAATGGGCAGCTCCATTTGTTTTTGACTAAAAATTACAAATATTCTGATAATTGAGTATAGCCAGACTAGAGACCCCACATTGTTCGCACCTTAAACGTTTTGAAAAGTAGTCTATCAAGTCAATCAGGCTACTAATGATGCCAATACTCGACGCTGACCTTCAAATGGATGCCTACCGTGCATAGCAACTAAATTATCTAATAGCGCAATATCACCGGTCTGCCAAGGAATGTCAAAGATCAGCCTATCGGCCAAGTTGATCACTACTGCCATATCGGAGTTACTGATAGGCGAATTATCACCAAAGCAAATAGACTTTCCACTACTGTTACGAGCATCCTGCCAGCCTCTAAAGGCGGCAATCAATTGATTAAAGAAAACTTTTCGACCATCAGGGAGCGTCTTAATCGCCGGCAATACCGGAGTTACAACACTCAATGAACCATCACTCTGCCACTGCCAGTCATAGTCCAATCGTTTCAGCTTAACTTCTGCTTCAGCTTGAGTTGCAGCACTAAGAGTACTCGCCCAGCTGCGCCCCTGGCCTGATGCCAAGTCATTTTCTAGCGGCATAGTTTGCGAGTAACGAAGACCCTTCTCCCTGCAAGACAAAACAAAGTTTGGAATTTCTTGCTCAAGCTGCTCTAACAAAACGTCAGAACGACAAATAGGCGTAGCGCCACCTGACTCAGACGCTTGCTCACAAAAGAAAAACAGCTTAGACGGATAAATAGGCGTTTGTGCCATCTCATGATGAAGGAAGATAGAAACAGACGGCGGCGCTTCATTTGCTGTGAATACCAAATCAGTCCGGTTATGCCTTACTGCATTAGACAATG
>DNBN01000220.1 GCA_003491845.1 Porticoccaceae bacterium
TCAACGCCGGTCAGCACCACTTCGTTGTACCCTTTATCGACAAGGCGCTTGATCTGGTCGATCACAACACCGGCTGGCACCGAGCGCGAATTGCCGCGCCCAAACGGAATTATACAAAATGTGCAGCGGTGATCACAGCCATTTTGAACCTGCACATAGGCGCGGCTTCGGGTGCCAAAGCCATCAATTAGATGCCCTGCCGTTTCGGTCACTGACATGATGTCATCAACTTGAACCTTTTCGGTCGTTCCAATGAAATCGGCAGCCATACCCTGCCAAGTGGCAAGTTGCATTTTTTCCGAATTGCCGATCACGCTGTCAACCTCATCCATAGAGGCAAAGGTCTGTGGCTCTGTCTGGGCAGCACATCCCGTAACGATCATTTTGGCATTTGGGTGTTCGCGCCGTAATTTGCGAATTTCTTGGCGAGATTTTCGCACGGCTTCTGCTGTCACAGCACAGGTGTTGACAATCACCGCCCCTTCAAGTCCGGCCTGCGCTGTCAACTCTTTCATAGCCTCGGTTTCATAGGCGTTCAAACGGCATCCCATTGAGGTAAACTTGGGGGCGGTCATACTGTTTCCTCATCTAAAAAGGCCGCTGTGAACTGACCATCAAAGACATGAGATGTCGGTCCGGTCATCCAGACCCCATCGCTGCGCCAGTCCACCAAAAGCCTGCCGCCATCAAGATCAATCTGGACACTGTGATCCGTTAGGCCACGCCGCGCCGCCGCCACTGCGGCTGCACAGGATGACGATCCCGAAGCCAGTGTCACGCCAACACCGCGTTCCCAAACCCGCATGCGCAACAGGTTTGGACCGATTAGAGACGCAAACTGAACGTTGGTGCGGTTTGGGAACAGTGGATGATGTTCCATCTCGGCTCCGCGCTGGGCCAGATCAACCGCCTCGGCGTCTGCAACGAAAAACGTGCAATGCGGATTGCCCATGCCAGTGGCGGTTGGTGCGCCGTCGATTGGCAGGGTCAAGGTATCAACGTCCTGTGCTAGTGGGATGTCGCGCCAATCAAGCTGTGGTGGTCCCATGTTAATCGCCGTAAGGCCGTCGCCAATATCTTGTGCTTGCAAAGTGCCGCGGTCGGTGGTCAGCGTAAGTTGCGTCTCACCAGACCCTGTCATCAGATAACGCGCCACGCAGCGGGTGGCATTACCGCAGGCTGCCGATGTTGATCCATCAGCATTATAAAATGTCAGATGTACGTTATGCTTACCGTTACTGATAACGGCCAATTGGTCAAATCCTACACCCCTGTTGCGGTCGGCGATCCGTTGAATGAGGGCTGGTGCGAGCGCTAACCCTTGCGCACGCGCATCTAGAACGACAAAGTCATTTCCAAGCCCATGCATTTTCATAAAGGGAAAATTAGTATTCAGTTCTGTTGTCATGGGGCGCATATACAGCGCGTTCATAGATGAATCTAGTAGAGGGAAACTTTTCTTTGTTTTCGGGGTTGACCCGAGAGTGCTGTGTTTCTAGATAGGCGCTCTAGTGGGCCGTTAGCTCAGTTGGTAGAGCAACTGACTTTTAATCAGTGGGTCACAGGTTCAAATCCTGTACGGCTCACCACTGAAATCAATGACTTAGCAGGTTCTGGTCTCGCTGTGACAACCGCATAGTAGACACATAGTAGACATCGTGCATGGTTTCGTTGCTGGACGACACTGATATAAAAAGCTGCCCTAGTTTCAAACGGTTGGATTTCTTTTAGTGATTCTTATTTGGGGGGTGCATGGGCCACAGGGGGTATGCTCGTTATTATACAGGGCCTCTGCCAGAGATAGGGTTTTTGATTAATGATGCTCAGTACTATTATTGAGGATGAATAGAGTATTTATTAATTTTGAAGCTCACTCATGTATTTTCTTATGCAACCCTGCATTTGATTTGAGCCAGTTTTGTTCCCTGCTTCTGCGCAGACCCCTTCGTAATAGTTCTCAAAAATTTCATCAGACGACATTTCCGCAAGTTTATCCTTGGCCGACTTGTCGTTAGGCATTGTGCTGGATTTTGCCAGAATAATTATTGCTTGTTTGGCAACGTCCTGAGACTCGCACCCGCCTAAAAAAGACAAACACGCTGCAACCATCATTATTGTGGTATGGTTCTTATCCATGGCTCCCTGCTTGAAATTATAAAATTGATACAAATTTTTTTTCTTTTAGCCTTTTAGCTATTAGTAGAAATCAAATATGGCGCTCCACATTGAATACACTTCTCTGACCTTACTGGGACTGGGCGGCCACAACTTAAGCAATCAACAAAATTTGCTGTTATGGTTCTGTTTGCACCACCTTCCCAAGGTTCAGTTTCATCCATTTGGAAACAGTTTTCACGTTTAAATATTTTTCGCCACTGCCCTAATTCTTGCAGTGCATTAAGCTTGAAAATGGGGCCAGAAATATTCCATTTATTGACGCGAAAAAAGTAAATGAAAAATAGACTAACTATAGAGAAAATTGAAATCACAGGAGTAAGTATTTGGTTTAATCGTTCCCAACTCATCAACCCAAGACAACCAAGGACAACAAAATTGATAAACCAGTCCCATGGCAGGTTACTTTTCCCCCCAAAGTTTTGGTTAACAATACCAGAGATGGTCAAACGTTCTCCACAGTCTCTATATTTTAACATGGGAAATTTGACCTTAGGTTTAGCGATGAGTGGCTTTGATGATTTTGCAATTTCCATGCCCAGAAAGAGGATTAAACAACTCAGGAACATAGTAATGGTAAGTTCACTCAAAGGGTGACTGGCGACGTCACCACAAAATATACACGACCTCTGCCAGAGATGGGGTTTTTAGAATCAGCAAAAAAATATAGCCGGCAGACTCCAC
This sequence comes from Porticoccaceae bacterium, assembly GCA_003491845.1. Classification (GTDB taxonomy): domain Bacteria; phylum Pseudomonadota; class Gammaproteobacteria; order Pseudomonadales; family Porticoccaceae; genus HTCC2207. Next base: position 2,860 of record DNBN01000220.1, read on the forward strand.
AGACTGAAAACCCCCTGCTAGAACCTTATTATGAAACACCGGTATCTTACATTTTATCTTGTGATTACGGCATTCTTTGGAAGCGTTGGGCAAGGGCTTGCATTACCCGCCTGTTCAGAAACGAAGCCTGAACTCTGGCACTTCTGCATAGGAACTGTTGTTGATAACGGTGACAAGTTTTACGGAACATTTATAAATAATAAAAAAAACGGCCTAGGGGAATATACGTGGAAAAACGGGGATACCTTTGCAGGCATTTATAAAAACGATAAAAAAAATGGAGCTGGTAAATATTCTTATGCCAACGGCGAAACCTTTGAGGGCAACTTTTGGAACGGGGTGGCACATGGAGAAGGTGTTTACACTTATTTAGATGGATCAAAATTCCTTGGTAAATATCAAGAAGGAAAAAGAAGTGGATCGGGGAAAATGATTTTTGCCGATGGTGCTTTCTTTGAAGGCTATTATTTGAATGGCGCTAGGACTGGGTTTGGTCTTGCTAGGTTCTCAAATGGAGACAAATATTCGGGCCATTGGTCAGATAACAAGAGAGTAGGGCAAGGTATCTACACTTGGGAAAATGGGGATATTTACGCCGGATATTGGGAAGAAGGTAAAAAGTCTGGTCACGGAAATTTTTCTTACATAAACGGCTCATATTTTTTTGGTAATTTTGAAAATGGGTTAGCGAATGGTTGGGGGTTTAGTGTCACTAAAGATAACTATGTTACTTTGTGTGAGTACGCTTTTGGCGATACAAAACAGTGTACTAATCCTGAAACTGGAGAAGAATTTTCAGTCTTAGAAAATCGCTTTGAGGCACATTCTGAAATTGATAGAAAAAATATCCAAGAAAAGTTAACAGATATTGGATTTTATCAAGAAGATATTGATGGGCTGTGGGGTCGTGACAGTTTTGCGGCGATTCTGAAATATGCATCGCTTGAGTTCGAAAGCATTGCTCTGCATGAGCCTTTGTTCGCCAACCAGATACTTTCTTCGTTACTAGGGCTAAACCTAAGAAACAAAAATTAACTTTCAAAAACGTTTGCATTGACGATTCTAGTCCTAGAGTTTCCAAACGAACTGGATCACCTATCCTGATGAGTGAAAAGATTTTCGATTTAACAAGCTAGGCCTGCTATGATAGAATCCCTGATATTCCTTGCACTGTTTGTATTCCTTGGCATCCTGTTCAAGAAGCCCAAACACAAAAGGACCAAGGGGTTTATCCCAAGACCAATCAGTAGATCTTTCAGCCGCAATCCCAGCAACAAAAAGAAATAAGTTTTAGTTTCCAAACGGCCCTCTGAAGGATGGCTATACGATGTTGCCATACTGATTTCCATTATTTGAAAAATATGATGATTTTTGGGGATTTTTGTGTTACACTGATACTAAGGCGGGCAGCAACACCGTCACTTAGAGCAGTAAAATACTTCAGGCTTCCTTTTCCTCCCGAGGGAAGCCTTCTGTTTGTCTGGAGATAAATAAAAGAAATCACAAAAGAGCTTGAAGCTAAAGA
>DNBN01000022.1:0-687 GCA_003491845.1 Porticoccaceae bacterium
CGCAGAGGCACTGGCCAATTGTCGATTCACGTACCACTGCTGGAACATGGACAAAAGGTTATTCACCGTCCAATAGAGAACCAGTCCCGACGGGAAGATCATAAAAAAGAAGGTGAAGGCAATGGGCATAATTTTCATCACCATAGCCTGAGTGGGATCAGTTGGCATTGGCTGCAGCTTCTGCATCAATAACATACTGGCACCCATTACCAATGGCAGTATAAAGTAGGGATCCTTTGCCGACAGATCATCAATCCAGAAAATCCAAGGCGAGTGGCGAATCTCAACACTCTCCAAGAGAACCCAGTAAAGCGCTAAAAACACCGGCATCTGCAGCAACATTGGGAAACAACCGCCGGCCGGATTAACTTTCTCTTTTTTGTAGAGCCCCATTAATTCCTGAGACATTTTCTGACGATCATCGCCATAGGTTTCTTTCAGACGCTCCATCTTCGGCTGCAGGCTGCGCATTTTGGCCATAGAGCGCAAGCTTGCTGCTGACAATGGGTAAAGAAGAATTTTAATTCCGATGGTTAGCAAAATAATTGACCAACCCCAGTTGCCAACCACCTCATGAATAAACTTCATCGCCGCAAATATTGGCTTCGCTAACATCCAAAGGAAACCATAATCCACGGTTAAATCCAGATATTCAGCCAGCTCTTCTAACTTAGCCTGATCTTTGGG
>DNBN01000022.1:1029-3870 GCA_003491845.1 Porticoccaceae bacterium
TTCTGATCCCCTGGTGGAATCCAGGCGCTGACAAAATAATGTTGAACCATGGCTACCCAGCCACCTTCAATACTGCTTTTAACTGTCTCATCTTGAATATCAGAGAAATCGTGTTTGGCGAAATTTTTATCCGCTTCTCTTAATGCGGCACCTAGATAAGGCTGAATACCACCGCTGGATTCAACTAGTGGCTCATGGGAGTCGCGCTTAATCTGACCATAGAAGGTCGCTTCCCATGGCTCATAACCACTGTTGTTAATCAGATAGCTAACGCCGATAACATAACCGGACCGACTAAAGGAAAATCGCTTAACCAATCTCACGCCATTTTGGTTCAACGTAAGGTCAACGTTTAGTGCCGACTGATTTGGCTCCAAGCTAAATTGGCTTGCAGATGTAGAATAGGCACCACGGCCTTCTCTGGTATCTGTCCCATTCTTACCAATCAATCCACTCTGGGCAATATACTCATTTTTAGAAGATCGCGTCAGCAGGGTAAAGGGTTCGCCACCATCTTCAGACATCTTGGTGAGATGTTTGAGTAGCTTCACCTGCACTATGTCACCACCTAAGGTATCGATAGTAACTTCAACAGCATCAGTAGTGACGGTGACTAGTCGCGCATCAACTCGCGTCTCAACCACAGCTGCAGGGGTATCAATAAGCAATGGCAGCTCGTCCGAGAACTGGTTAACCTGCTGTGTTTCTAAGGTAGGTAGCTGTGATGGCTGTGGAATGGTTAATTCTGATTCTTGCTGAGGAATTTGGCTCGCGACATCATCTTGGAAATTACTCCATTCGATAATGAGCAGCCAAGCAACGAAACCAATTGCAGCGATATTTAGACTTTTCTTCCAATCCATTCGATTTATGACTCTATATGGTTATTGTTTACGGAGACTGTTGTGTCCGGTTTATCAGAATGTTCTACCGGTAGCACCGGATCGTAACCCCCTGAATGGAAAGGCTGGCATTTTACTATTCTCAGCAGCGTAAGATAACCCCCTTTTACAACCCCAAAGCGACGAAAAGCCTCTTCGGCATAGTGGGAGCAACTAGGGTAAAAACGGCAGTTTGACCCCAACAGAGGACTAATGGCGTATTGATACGCTTTTATCAGCCTCACTATTAGCCCAACAGCCAACCTACGCATCGCGATTAATCTCTTTATTAAGGCGCGCGGTCAGTCTACCCCAAGATTGCCGAATTAGGGCGGCCAATTCAGCTGAAGAGAGTTTACCCAGGTCTTTTCGTGCGAGAAAAACCAGATCGACAGCCACAGGGAGCTCAGTTAGACGAAAAGTCTCACGGACAACGCGCTTTATTTTGTTTCGCGCAACAGCGGTGGGGACGTTTTTTTTACCAATAACTAGACCCAATCGCGACGTTTCCGTGCCATTGGGTTGAGACAGTATAAGGAGATTAGGGTGAGCCACCCGAACGCTATTATTGTCAAAAACCTCCGTATAGTCGGAGGATTTGAGTAAGCGACGATTTTTACCGAAGGCAGCTCCGGGCATAAGTAGCCCTGACAGCACTTAAGCAGCTAAACGCTTACGGCCTTTAGCGCGACGACGGTTTAAAACGGCACGGCCGCCAACAGTTGCCATACGAGCTCTAAAACCATGGGTGCGCTTACGCTTGATTACGCTGGGTTGAAATGTTCTTTTCATAACGTCTTATCCGAAAAATAGCTAAATTTCACTAATGCCAAACTGTTCTACCTGCTGTTGCCCTAGGTAGTAGCTGGTCAGGGCGCGGGAGTTTAATGAAATTCACACGTCGATTCAATGCTTAATTGAAAAAACCCAGCAATTGCCTTTCTTATTACCTTCTATAGGGCACAAACAACTGTCATTTGAATAAACCTCAAAAGTCACACAGGATATCCCCAGCTAATACACAACAACCCGGGTTAAAAAGCCTTAATAGGTCATTTACTGAACATAAACCCCAAACCTGTTATTAGCAGGTGGATAAAATTTATATCTATCCACAATAAACTGCCTTTAACCGCACCTAAAAAAAACCCGGGAATTCTATACATCAGCACACACCCATAATACAGCTCAAATCATTTTTCACTCACAGTGTAATACACCAATTTAGAGCTTCAACAAACTGTTTTTAAACGGTTTTATCCCCTTATCCCCAAAATACCACCTAGCTAATAACAGTAACAATAATCTCTACATGCTATATATATAAATAATTACTTAATAAGTTAATAAACAAAGTAACTAAACCAAAAACAATAACCGATAAATAAAGTGATTAAAGATTGATCACAGAGACGTATAATGGCCGACCATAAATTTTTACCTGATTACACTTTATGATTTACCCTGATAGTTTTGATGTCATTGTTGTTGGCGGTGGCCATGCCGGTACTGAAGCTTGTCTTGCCGCAGCTCGGATGGGCAGTAAGACCCTATTGCTTACCCACAACATTGAAACCCTAGGGCAGATGTCTTGCAACCCTGCTATAGGTGGTATTGGTAAAACCCATCTAGTCAAAGAGATCGATGCACTGGGCGGTGCAATGGCTAAAGCAACGGATCTTGGCGGCATCCAATTTCGAGTACTTAACTCTCGCAAAGGCCCAGCCGTTAGAGCCACTCGTGCTCAGGCTGACCGTGTTCTGTACAAAGCGGCGATCCTAGAAATACTGCAAAACCAGCAAAATCTAACCCTATTTCAACAGGCGGTCGATGACCTTATTCTTGAGGGTGATTCAGTTACTGGGGTCGTAACCCAAATGGGTTTAACCTTTAAAGCTAAGACGGTAGTGGTAACTGCAGGGACATTTCTTGCTGGGAAAATCCACATAGGGATGGAGAA
>DNBN01000089.1 GCA_003491845.1 Porticoccaceae bacterium
AGCCTGAAGACAACCAATAAAAATAGCCATGCTCAGGGTTAATCCTAAAATATTTTTGTTTTGCGAGGATAGCTTAAAAGAAATTAGCAAAAGCCCAGCAAAGATAAGATTAGCCCATGCAATTGAACCAATGCTATGCAATCTTGCAGATATCAAATCAGAAAAAATTAATCCCACAAATACTATAGGGACGGTGGCAATAATTAAGTTTAAACCAAGCAAAAAGTCACCTTCATTGCGATTGCTCGTCCAAGGCATCCAAGCTTGCAGAAGCTTCAATATGTCGTCTTTAAAATAAAATACAACTGCTGCTAATGTGCCAGCATGCACAGCAATATCAAACACTAAACCAAAATCTTTAGCTCCAAAAAGTAGGGATGGAAAAAGTAAGTGTGCCGAGCTGGAAACAGGTAGAAATTCTGTGAGACCTTGCACGATTCCAAGAATGATCGCTTCAAAAAGAGTCATTTAATTTTTCCAAAAAAGAGTAGTGTAAAAATCAGCGCAGATAAGCATTCTAATGCAGTTACCATTATCTTGCTATGCTTGAATTAGTAATCTGCAGGTTCCCAGAGAGTCATAAGATGCTATTGTTCAATATATTTATTGTTATGGTGCTTATTTTGAAGACACTTAGATTTAATTGCGGATCTCTCTAGGGATATATCCAATGTTAGAAAAAAAATATTCGACTATAGCGCTTTTACTGATAGCGGTTTTAGCTTTTTATGTTGGTTGGCTGAGCCAAAAACGTGTTCATGGTCAAGTGCTTGCCAAGCATATTGAGAGGCCTTCTGAGTATTTTGAAACCTTATCAACTGATGTTGAGCAGGTTAATGAGGTATGGGATGAGTTGTCCAAGGAAACTGAGACTGGATTCAACCCAATAAATGTCGACCTACTTGCGGCATTCAAACAAAGTCTTCGGCTAGAAGATTATGCCCAAGCAATGGCAGAGTATCAGATGGTTGCGAGGACGGTCTCTTCCGATCAACATAGAGTTGAAGCGGGTAATTTAAAAATTATACTGTTGCAACATTTAGATTTGTTACTTGAAACATCGGCCTATTATCAGTTCGCAGAACTTTCTGAACATTATCTGTCTATTTACTATGACGATATTGATGTTCTTTTGCGTCTTGGCGCTTTTAATCAGGCTACAGCGTCCTATGCTGAGGCTGTTGCAGTTTATCAATTAGCAAAAACCTATGCTTATACAAATAAAAATGTTTTGCAGGTAGATCAAGCAATTAACGATTTTATTTCACAAACTGATGCCCAGTTACGTTCTACTGAGTCTTTGCCAAGGTTGACAATAATTTATGAATTAATGAATAAATATAATCTACTACAACCCCACCATCAGTTGATGCAAGCCAAAGTGTATATGACACTTGGCGAGTGGACTAGTGCTGAAACTATTCTCACAGAGTTACTCGCAGATGATTTGTCATCCTCAATTGCTCAACGATTGTTATCCGCAATCTATCAGACATCTACTAATAACAATAACAGCATAGCTATTGAAAATACTTATAACGAACAAATCGTCTTGAAGAAGCAGCGCAATCAGTTTTTAGTAAAGGTGGGTATCAACGGTAAAGACGCGACTTTAATGATCGATACTGGGGCATCGATGACTACATTGTCGCAAGATACATTTGAAAAAATGAGTGATAAACATAGGTTTACGCTCCAAGGTCCACGTATGTTTACTACTGCAAATGGTGTTGTCAAAGGTACGGTTTATCGTGCTGATAATTTTAGCTTAGGTCGCTTTGAACTTAAGGATGTACAAATAGCAGTACTTGATTTCGAAATGACCGAGGGGCTAAATGGGCTATTAGGTATGAATATTTTGAGTAATTTTCGATTTTATATTGAGCAAAATAAGGCGCTAATCTATTTATCAAAGCGCCTATAGTCTTGGTTCTTACTACTCATAACGAAGTGCATCAATCGGGTCAAGATTAGCTGCTTTAGCGGCTGGAATAATACCAAATACTAGCCCGATACCGGCACTGAATCCGAAGGACAGGATGACGGCCCAAAGTGGAACAGTCGCTGACGGCAGTCCCGTCAAATTACTGATTAATGACCCAGCGCCAAAGCCTAATATGAGACCTAATAGACCTCCCAGTAAACAAAGAAAAACTGCTTCAATTAGAAACTGCAACAAAATGTCGAACCTAGTTGCTCCCAATGCTTTTTGAATACCAATTTCGCGAGTGCGTTCGGTCACCGACACCAACATTATATTCATAATACCAATGCCGCCTACCAACAATGAGATCCCTACAATTCCACCTAATACCAGCGTGGTACTTCCTATAATTTCATCAAAGGTATCCAACATTTGATCAGCAGTGGCGATTTCAAAATCATCATTCGCATCTTGGTCGAGATTGTGATTTCGACGCAATAGATTTGTCACTTGCTGTTTTACTTGATCTAGTTGTGAGGGCTCATTTACCTGAAAACTAATGATAATGTCCGGTTCTTCGGCGCCGCCCAATAATGCACGGGTAGTACTAAATGGCAGTAAAATAAAGTCGTCTTGATCAAAACCAAACAATTTTCCTCTCTTCTCGGCAATGCCAATAACCTTAAACCATTCTCCTGATACACCGACATGTTGCCCTATAGGGTCACCCTTTATGTCTAACTTAGACATAATTGAGGGACCTAACACTGCAACACGTCGCCGACTTTGATCGTCACTGGCATTGAAAAATCGTCCGCGCTCAGGATAAACGGTATTTAATTTTTGGTAGGTGGATGCAGTTCCCACAATCATTGAGCTAGAGGTTTGCCCTCTATAGGTAATGCCGGCGTTGGAGCCCCACATTCTCACGGTAGGGGTAACATCACTGATCCCCGTGATTTTATATTTTATTTGCAGGTAATCATCATAGGTTAACTTAGCTCGCACACCTTGTAGCCGCTCTTTTCTTGGAGTGAAAGATTCAACATTGATAACGTTGGTGCCCATGCCGTCAAATTGTTGAGTAATGTTGGCGCTAAACCCTTGCACGACAGACACTACGGCTATCACTGAAGCAACACCAATAATGATACCCAAGGTGGTCAAAAAACTACGAAAACCATGAGCAAAAATTGATTGACCGGCTGATCGCGTACCTTCAATAAGTTTAAATTTTAAGCTAGACACCTGCATTTACCTCAAAACTAGGCGAACTTGCCTGTGATTGATTAAGTTGGTCAGACATTAGATGGCCATCTTTTAACGTCACAACTCTATGGCAGCGTTCGGCAATTTCTTGTTCATGGGTAACGATTATCAATGTTTGTCCGTCTGCATGGAGTTGGTCAAATAGTGCCATAATTTCTATAGTAGTTGTAGAATCAAGATTGCCTGTGGGCTCATCTGCGAGCAGTATGGCGGGTTCTGTTACTAATGCTCTGGCAATAGCAACTCGTTGCCGTTGGCCTCCGGACAGCTGGTTCGGCACATGAGTCATACGATCCTGTAGTCCAACCATTGTCAGTGCATTTTCAGCGCGTCGTTTTCGCTCGACCAAGGGTAACCCGCGGTAGATAAGTGGCTGCATCACGTTTTGTAGAGCGCTTGCTCTGGGAAGTAAATTAAAATTTTGAAAAATAAAACCGATCTCTTGATTACGAATGCCCGCTAGATGATTTTCATCTAGGGTTGCTACATCGGTACCCTTAAGTTTGTATTCACCATTGGTTGGATAATCAAGGCATCCTAGCAAATTCATCAGTGTTGATTTGCCTGATCCAGATGATCCAACAATAGCAATATAGTCATTTAAGTATATGTCTAGATCAATATGATCCAGCGCATAAAAGCTCTCACTACCCATCACATACCGTTTGGCAATGCCTTTTAACTCAATAATAGTTTGTTTAGACATTAGTCAGCCTTCTTTTCAATCTCTTTGACAGAGTCGCCATCGCTGAGTTTGCTTAATACTCTGGCCGGACCAATAATAACCTCGTCTTCCAAGGACAAACCTGAGATAACTTCTTGGACACTGTCATTGGAGATACCCAACTCTACTGGTTTTTTAACTGCTTTACCGTCGACAAGAATAAATAAATAACTAGACGTATCGGACTCATTTGACGCGCCAATCGTAATTTTGCCCGGCTCTTGCTCAGTATCGCTCTGCTTGTCAGTCTCATCAATATCTTCAAATACAACTGCTTCTATAGGGACAGCAATAGTATCGTTCTTGATCTCGGTAAAGATTTCCGCCCTGCAGCTCATGCCCGGCCGAATATCAATATCGCCTGTCGTATCAAGAAGAATTTTGACTGTGAAGCTTAGACCTTGGCGATAGCTAGAACGTTTTGCCGAGGTAGCTATATTTTGTACTGTGCCGGCTAGGGCTTGATCAGGATAGGCTACTGCGAAAATATCTGCGGTCTGTCCTATTTGAACATTTGCAATGTCTGCTTCGTCGACCAACACTTCTACCAGTATTGAGGAGGGGTCAGCTACGGTAATTAAGTTAGAACCTGCAATGTTGGTTGTGCCGCTAATAGCCGTTTCTCCAACTTTGATTTCCACTGAAGTTGCGATGCCATCTATAGGTGATCTGAAAACGGTTTTTTCAAGGCGTTCCATTGATTTGTCTAAGGTTGCTTGAGCTTGAGTCAAAGACTCCTGTCGCGATCGAAGATCAATACGCGCTAATGCGTATTGATTATCGATCAGTTCGTAGGCGTCTTGACCTATCATTTTACGTTCAAATAGATTTTTGTTGCGTTGCCATTTTGATGTGATGTTTTTGAGCTCTTGTGTCTGACGTTCGATAGCGATGGTTTGCAGACGAACATATGCCTGCTGCTGTTCCACATCGGCATTAAATGTTCTTGGGTCCAAGCGCATAAGGACCTGGTCTTTAGTGACCTTATCACCTTCTTCTAAAAACATTTCACTTACCTGTCCAATAACCTCAGAGCGCAATTCGATTTGTTCTTTATAGATGAGGGTTCCTGATGCAAGTATCGAACTCTTGATCTCCTCAATTTTGGCATTCTCGATGTTTACCAAGACAGCAGAAGAACTGGCAGTTTGCTTGAAATAAGCAATAGCTACGAGCGCTATCAACACACCAACAATAATAAGATTCTTTTTCATAGATAGTTCATTTCCTGTCTTTTAGTTTGTCGCTCTTTTAATTCTTCGCTTCTGATGAAAGCCAACAAGAACCCTGTAGCGTTTTGTTATCTTAAAATGCTTCGTTTTTGGCGTGTGATTTTAACCTGAAAAACTTACATAAAGGGCCCAAATTAGATACACAATAAATGTGGGGGTTAGTGCGATCAAACTACTTTGTTTAAAGGTTAAGTTTAACCAGTTACTGAGTCCTAGAGCGGCAAGACCAATAGACCAAAGGCTAAATAAATCTAAACTGTTCATAAGATTAAACCAAGGGCTAGAGGAATTTGAAAGGAAGCCAAAGCTAGTGGGAGAAAGATCTTCAAATGTAACTAGGCCCTCCATAGAGAACATTATTACCAGCATCGAGAGTAGGACAGATACGACTCCCGGCATACTAGTCCACCAGCTAAACCCAAGCCACATTCTGTATGTCATTACAGTTGTGCTATATGCTTTAGACACTAAATAATAGAATAAAGCCGTGATAGCGTTGACACTAAAAATCCCAATAACTCCACCTATTAGGGTGCTCAACAACATTGAGTTCTTAGTCATATATTCAGCTGTGATTTCAAGCTCTTGCTGGCTCATATTATTTTCGATAGCTATTTTCTCGAGCATTTTGTTGACCATCCAATCAAAGTCTACTACCGAAAAATAGTATAGAAATAGTGTGGTTGTAGTACCTATGAGTAAACCGAATGGCGCCCAAGACCAGTGTTTTTTCTCTTTTATTAGTGCGAAGGTTTCCGTTGGCGTCGTTAGTATATCTAAGCAGGCCTGAAGTGCATTGGTTGACATAACTGAAGCTCCTTTAACTAGTATTGTTACGTTAATTTCCTTTTTCCGTAGCCTTCCGAAGTGATTACATAAATAGTTCGGATGTGAGACCACACACAAACTAATTGTTCGATACGTGCAAGTCAACTATCGGAGAGCTTCAGTTAACAATTATGCGATTGGGTACACGTATATCATCTAAAGTACTGGCCAACTAGGTCTTCAATGACTGGCAATATCGCTACTAGTAACAAAGCTGCCATTAGAATATTAAATCGTTTCCCGTAGACAGGGTTGTCTAGGAAATTTTTCAGCGAGGCGCCAAATACTAGCCATATGCCGACAGACAGCGCCGCAGTAATTGAAAAAGCAAAAGCAATAAATAGGACTTCTCCAAGTGGCGCACTGCGTGAGGTATACGCTGAGATTGCACTTGTTGCCATGACCAATGCTTTCGGGTTTACCCATTGAAATAGCAATGCTTGCCAAAATGTTAATGGCTTTGAGGCCTCGGTGCTAATTGAGCTAGGTTGTGTGGTCGCAATTAGCCATGCAAGATACAGTAAATAGCCAATACCAAATACTTTTATCACTTGGTGTAACAAAGGATAGTTTTGTAATACAAGATTAAATCCAAGCCCTACGGCCAAAACCATTATAGGTACACCAATAGTGATGCCTAAAAGGTGAGGGCAGCTCCTTTTAACGCCGAAATTAACACCGGAGGCCATTATCATGATGTTATTCGGTCCGGGGGTGATTCCTGCTGCTGAGGTGAATAATAGTATGGCTATGTAAAATTCCATTATGCTAGCTGTCCAAGTGTCGAGGGAGTCATTATTGCTAGGTTCAGTTTTTTTTAATAGTACCTGAGGCTACTTTAGACTGTTGCCAGTGTTGCGATGCGTCTTCTTGACAGTCCTTCATACTATATTTATCCAGAGTATTTGTATTCGTATTGCAGCAGACATCTTCATGTTACGGTTGTTTTTCATGTTACTTCTTTGTAAATATTTTTTTTATTGCTTTAAAATCGATTAAAGAGTCGCTGGAAGAGACCAAAAGAAGTTTATCCACAGTAAACTGGTTGCATGATGTTTGTTACCCCCCTATGCTCCCAGGCTATAACGGTTTTTAACATATGGTCAAATAACTTTTGGAGAAACAGATGGCGGGTTCACATTCAGATAGCACAGCAACCAAGGTTGTTGATAGTCATCAGCAAGAAACTCAAACATTTGCGTTTATTGCGATGACATGCCTGTTCTTTTTTTGGGGTTTCATTACCGTTCTCAATGATATTTTAATTCCGTTTTTGAAAGAATCTTTCGATCTCAATTATACCCAGGCAATGCTGGTACAATTCTGTTTTTTCGGCGCTTACTTTATCGTCTCTCCGTTAGCCAACCGACTGATTGATAGGATTGGCTTCCAATTAGGAATAGTGATTGGCTTGCTAACCACGGCACTGGGGTGCTTATTGTTTTATCCGTCTGCGGATTTAAATGTCTACGTACTATTTTTAGTTTCATTTTTTGTTTTGGCTAGCGGTATCACTATTTTACAAGTGGCAGCAAATCCATATGTAGCTGCGTTGGGGCCGGAAAAAACCGCAGCTAGCCGCCTAAATTTAGCGCAGGCAGCGAATTCTTTAGGAACAACCGTGGGGCCGGTGATTGGCTCTATGTTGATTCTCGGTGCGGTTGCAGCAGATGCTTCTGCGGTGCAAATACCTTACATAATGATTGGCGCTGTGTTGGTGATTGCGGCTCTTTTGTTTAGAAATATTAATCTGCCGACTCTGGCACATGTTGAATCTGAGGCTAGTGATGGTAAGGATAGCTTACGTAGCCATCTGTTGTTTTCAGGCGCTATTGTATTGGCTATGGTGTTGGGTCTCACTGTAGTTGCGGGGCTTATTGTTGTAGTGGCTCTGGGCTATAACTTTTACGGCTTGCGCCAGCACCGTTCGATGGTTTTGGGGGCTCTGGCGATTTTTCTTTATGTCGGAGGCGAGGTATCAATCGGTAGTTTTTTAGTAAATTATCTTGCTGAAAGTTCTATTGCAGGTATGGAAATTGCCGAAGCTGGAGAAATGGTTGGCTATTATTGGGGCGCTGCAATGATAGGTCGGTTAGTTGGAGCCGCACTAATGAACTTCATAGCATCGACTAAATATCTCGCTGGAAATGCGGTGATTGCAATTTTAATGATTATTATCAGCATGAATAGCACTGGTGATGTTGCCATGTGGTCAATTCTGGCGGTTGGATTTTTTAATTCGATTATGTTTCCAACTATTTTTACTCTTGCAGTGAAGGGTTTAGGCAATATGACAAGCAAAGGCTCTGGACTCGTTTGTCAGGGAATTGTCGGTGGTGCCCTTATTCCTGTGATACAAGGTATGGCTGCTGATGGTGTTGGCATTCAGATGAGTTTTGTTGTTCCAATGGTTTGTTATGTTTACATCGGATGGTATGCGTTACGCGGTGCGGATCAGTCTTAACATCCTCAACCGTCATCAAAGTGCGACAAAGGCAACCCTTTTGTATCTCGGGTTGCCCTTCTTTGTTTTGATACTCAGATTCTTTGCTAATGTTATTTTTAGGTTAGTCTGCTTATTATTCTAGATGGAAATTTTTAATGTTTGAAATTGTTGCTAACATTGGCCTATTAGCGTTAATGCAAATTTGGGCAGTGGTGATTTTTGCTTCAATACTGCGGTCTTTTACCGGTTTTGGTTTTGCACTAACAGCCGTTCCAGTTTTTTCGTTGTTTTTGTCTCCCACTGATTCGGTAGTGCTCAGCGCGGCACTGACACTCTCTAGTAATCTTTTAGGAGTACGCACCTACTGGGGAATTGTTCCAATCAAGCCGTTAATACCATTGATATCAATGGCGGCACTTGGGACTGCTATTGGCACACTGGTTCTGGCATATATATCGGTAACGCAGTTTCGATTTTGGGCCGGCATATCGGTAGTTTTCGCCTGTGCAGTATTAGTATTTTTCAAGCCGACAGTCTATCGAGTAAATCAATATTGGACTGGCATAGCTGGTTTAATATCGGGTCTGATGAATGGTACTTTGGCGATTCCGGGACCACCAATTATTATTTATGTCATGGCCTCTGAGCCTGTTCCAGAGCGAAGTCGAGCATTATTAATCACATTTTTTTTGGCGTCGGCAGCCATCGCACTTTTTTCATTCGGAATCGCAGGGTTTATTGAAATAAGATCTCTATGGACTTTTTTGCTAGCCTTTCCAGCGATGGTTTTTGGCGACAAAGTGGGCTTTTATCTATTTAAGCGATATGGAAGCCAGCTTTATCGGCAAATCGCTATAGCAAGTTTACTCGTTATTGGTGTTGCTATTACCTCCAATTCGCTGATCTAGACATTGAATAATGTGTTACCGACATATCAGCCCCAGAGGGAGGTAAACTAACTCAATCGTGAAAATTGCAGGTCATTATATCCATTCCTATGGGTGATCCATCTGGTACTTTAGTGCTCTTTTGAGTCACATTTTGCAACGGCATATCAAGGAAATTATCAATTTTTGTCGCAAGGTAATCAGAGTGAATCGCTAACATTGATAAGCGAGCACCTCGCAGGCTAAGTCCTCTTTTGCCTGTTGCTTTACTGCCACTTTTCAGATTTTGTAGGTGATCTCTAGTAATTGCGCGTACCGAGTGACTAGCGCGTGGATCTTTCGCTAGTAAGATCATTTGATCTATCCACTTCGTTTCGACCATACGCGCTATTTCAGTTGTAATACCCTGATTTTTTGTAACCTTGAAGACGTTGCGGCTTACTTTATTAAGCACTTCAGTTATGCCAAAAAGTGCAGAGTCCTGCAGGTGTTGAAGGCGTATACGATTCACTCTGTTGGGATCCAATAAATGCTTAAAGGCTAGATCAACAATATTTTCTGCAGGTGTAATTGGGTCGAAGATGGGCCCCATGCGAGAGTCGAAAGTTTCTCTATTTCGACTATATCCAAATGGACGTGGCGGTATCAGTGCTATAATTCTAGGCGGAATTTCAAGATGCCTGGGGCTTATAGCTAATAATAATGCATCTAGGGCCTTTTCTTGAATAGCCATGTCAATCCAATTTTGTGTAGGCTGGTTATCACCTTTTATTTTATATTGATAGTCCATGCCGCCGATTATTTTAGTGTTGGCTTCTAATTGATAGCGGTGCATGAGATAGAGCGGCGCAAAAACTTCCTCCAGCACAGCTTCAGGCTGTCCTTTAGGAATCGCATTCAAGCCAAAACCACCTATTCTGTTTTCGCGTAGAGTTAGTATTCTTACTAATTCCTCCGCAGCCGATGCGCCATTATCCCATAAATGTGATCTGGGATGCGCACCGCTGATATCACGAGAGTCGCTATCTGTTATAAATTCATACCCAGCATTATAAGTTTCCTCTAGGGTCTCTGTTAAGAATATTGCCTCCTCTACGCCTTCATTGGGACTACCATAACCATAGGTAATGGCCCATTTATCCCAAGCACCAATTTGATTTTCATAGGCACGGTTAAATTCTAATTTACCGGTTCCGTTTAGAGTGATTTTGGGGTAGGGGTAGTCCATTACGGAGGCTCTACCTGCAGCGGATGAAGCAAAATTATGGGAAAGCCCGATTGTGTGGCCGATTTCATGAGCGGATAATTGCTTTAGCCTGTCCAGTGCCATATTTAGCATACGTTGGTCTGTGGATTTATCCTCTTGGAATGGTTGTAAAAGACCTTGGGCGATGAGATAGTCTTGACGGACGCGCAGTGAACCAAGTGAGACATGTCCTTTGAGGATTTCGCCAGTTCTGGGGTCCTTGATACTCGCTCCATAAGACCAGCCTCTTGTGGATCTATGTACCCATTGAATAACATTGTAGCGAACATCTAAAAAGTCCATGTCCGGCGGAGCAATTTCTACACGAAAGGCATTTTTAAAACCTGCGGCCTCAAACGCTTGATTCCACCAATTACCCCCTTCTAAAAGTGCCGATTTAACTGGCTCAGGTGTACCTCGATCAAGATAATAAACAATCGGCTCCACCGCTTCAGATATGGCCTCACTAGGATCTTTCTTTTGCAGTCGGTGCCTGACTATATAGCGTTTAATGATAGGTTCATCTATGGGCGTGGCAAAGTCCATAAAGGACACAGAGCCAAAGCCTGCTCGAGGATCAAACGCTCTAGGCTGATACTGACTATCCGGTAGCTGCACAAATGAATGATGCTGTCTCACGGTAATCGCATTGGGTGTTGGCGCAACTGACTGCAGGTAACTTCCTGTTGATTTACCTGTTACGGTAATAGTTGCTTCAATTTCCGTATTTTTCGGGAAGTTCTTAATCATGGGCATATACAAAGCCGAACGGCTTAAATCTAAAGTAAAGTTACCTTGATTAGTATCCTTGAGTCTGTCAGCCACACCATGGGTGTCTTGAAGAAAAAAGTGTGTCGCCTCTACAATCACACTCTCACCGTTACTTTGCAGTATATCAAAGCCCCACAGAACTGATTCGGCGAATGCGTCTTTGATCGACTGAACTTCATCATCATTGGATGATGACGCCCGAAAAGCCATATTTTTATGGACTAAAAAGAGTTTGTTACCACTCTTTCTAAAGGTGACAAGTCGCGTTTGTCCTAGCTGTCCTCGGTCTAGCCCAATATCATTAGAGCCCACACCTGTGGCAAGTGCGCTAAGATACAAAAAATCTTCGTTGAGATTCTCTACCGATAAATACAGCTTGCCCTGGGATTCGTCTAAATAAAGAGGAATAAAGCCTTCTTTGAAGTTAAGTTTTTCAAGCTCTATTGGGGTTGCATAGCTTAGGTTGAATGCAACCAGACTCAGAATCAAGCTAGAAAGTAGCTTAGTCATAATGTAACAACCTCTCAACGTTATAGATTCACCGCCAAAGGCATATTCAATCTGCCCTGAATCCAATGAGCCTAAACAAAATTAAGTAATAATAACAGCAGGATTTTTGATTTATGGCTCCTGAATATTATCAGACCATAACAAACTCGTCAGTAATACACGTATAGGAATGGCAGACTGTGCTTATTTAGATGGTTTGATTAGTGACTGAAGCTAATCACAGCGATTTTAGCCTGATTATTCGACTCAGTTTGCACGATAACTTCGTCTCTACCGTCATGGTTTAGGTCAGCAACGGTAAACCCGTTTCCGGTGTTGGGCAAATCCATGGTAACTTCAACTGATTTTTTATCAAACATTTGAGGACCTTCAGTCCCTTGAAAAATCATTAAAGTATCTTTGCCCTTTTGTACCAATAGATCTTTGCGGCCATCGCCAGTTACATCGGCGGTGAGCACTGCTGGCATTGAAATAGCACCACTGCCAAAATTTAGTTTTGCAGATATAGTTCTTTGAGTATTAGGCTTTTTTTGAAAGATTCCGTTGTTGATTTTATAGATTGAAACATTGATGGAAACTCTTCTGGTAAGAAGTGCCTTGATAATTGCTCCAAGGCTAATTTCTGCTGAGGTAATAATGAATTCTTGCTTACCATCACCAGTGATATCTTCCCGATCATGATTAAATTGAAAACCATCTGAATGAATCACTGATGATGGCGTTTTGGCGAATTGCAGATAAT
The DNA here is from genome assembly GCA_003491845.1 of Porticoccaceae bacterium. GTDB lineage: Bacteria > Pseudomonadota > Gammaproteobacteria > Pseudomonadales > Porticoccaceae > HTCC2207. Next base: position 12,580 of record DNBN01000089.1, read on the forward strand.
TGTTTTCATCTGAGCTGCCAAGGTAAATTTCATATTCAGACTCCCAGCCGAAGATACCTTCGGATTTTATTTTTTTGACAACAAGATCATCAATACCATCAGCATCTATATCAATTATTTCCTCTACAAGTCGAGTGGGCTCAGTTTCTGTATCGTTATCTTTTTCAACCAGCATTTTGGAATAATTACTCAGCATATTATCCAGAGTTGTGTTGAGAGGCACTGCTGATGTGGCGAATTCACCCTGGGCATTTTGCCTGTAAACCGCAAAAAAGCCATTGTCCCAAAAAGCAATATCATCAAGACCGTCATGGTCTTCATCTACAAGATAAACCTGCTCTGCTGAGTACGCCACATAACGAGCACTCTTCTGAAATCTCATGGTAGTCGTTGGACCAACAATTTGCGTGTCTGAAAAACCTTTTTGAGTTTGGAGCGCTATTTGCCAGCCATTAAAATGTGGAATTAAAATGTCGTCCAATTGGTCGCCATTGATGTCCTTAAATAGATCGACTAACAGTGATGTTCCCCCATGATCACCAGCAAATATCGATGGCATTTTAAGTTCTTCTTTAAATTCGAGAGTTTGTCGATCGAGGAAGAAAATCGAGTCATTTTGATATCCAGCTAACTTGTCACCTGAAGGGGTGCGCACTATATCAATCAGACCCATTGCATTGGTCAGCGCTACTCGTTGTTTTAATTCCCAGCCGGTTGTCGTGTGGTTAAAAAAATTGATATATCTAGAGGATTCTTCATGATCACCGTCGATATTTTTAACAGTTGCACTGTTATTTGATGTTTCAATGATAAGGATGTCAGCGATGTCTTTTGATTTTTTTGAAAAAGGAAGAATATCAATGTTTTTCTTATGTAAGCTGTCAAGAGGGCCAACAAATTCAATGGTATATTCCAGAGCTGCTATTGGGTAAGAATGCACGAGGCAGATAAATGCCGAGGCTAGTAGATAGCGTAATTGCGGTTTAGTACTCATAGATGGTGTTCCTCTCATTTACTTTTTCTACTTTGCATCGATGATTTAGTTATCTTCTTCCCTGCCTATAGTTATAGCTTTCATTGATACCGTTCCAGATGTTTACAATGCTCAAGTGGTTACGTTCCCAAAACTTCAACGCTGCGAGCTAATAATTTTGGCAACGTCTAAAATTTCCGCCAGTCAAAAGCAAGGTTTTATGAGCAAATTATTTTTTTTACCGCTGTGATCAGCGATTAACAGCACCCATAGTTTACAGCTTTAGAGCTATTTTATCTGTTACCGTTATATCTCATTAAGGGGCTATTGCAGGGATGATAGACGAATTTAAAAAGTCAGTTGAAAAAATAGTAAATTAATTTCATATATACCTTAACTAAATGCTTTTTATGTTAAATTTTGATAGCATCTTTTACAACGTATTGTAGTTAACAAAAAGTCGGCCGGTAAAGAGGGAATTCATGTCTAAGATTATTTTTATTAAAGCGAAACGCGCCTTGGGTATCACTATCGGATTACTTTTGGTTTCCGGTTCTGTAATTGCTCAAGAGCAACTAGTGACAGGGTCACTATCAGTGTCAGAACTGTCAGCAGGCCAAACTACAGAACTGACGGTCTCTTATACAGCAACAGACGCCAGTGGAGACGTAGCCACGACTCCCGGTCTTGGCTTGCGGATGCATTATGATAGTGATGTTATAGAGCTTGGAGACTACTCTTATCGGTTGTTTACTGGCAATCAGCCGTTTCAAATCAAGGACGATGTTGATGACTTTGATGGTAATGAAAAAACTGATAAGTTCTTTTTGACCTCATGGGCTGCCACTAGCGGTGGGTGGCCTGTGGATGGCAATACTGGAGAGCCTTTGGCGCAGCCATTGGACCTTTATGTGGTGCCTTTAACGGCTAGGAGTGGGTTTGAAGGAAGCACTCTAACATTTACAGCGGCATCTACGGCGGCAGGCTATACACTGAGCGCAGACGATGTAAGCGTTGATAAGATTCCAGGTACCGTAGCTACTTTGGAAAGTCTTTCGGTAGCCTATACTAACCAAGGAACTGAGACTAATGTTGATCTAACGCCCTCTTTTGATGCAGATATAATCTCTTATTCGGCTCAGGTCGCAAATCCAATCAGTATGATCTCGATGGTGCCAGTGGTGACCGATAGTTTCGCCAGCATAAGCGAATACACTGCAAACGGATCGACAGTTAGCGACAATAAATTTGAAATTACTGCAGGTTCAAATGAGGTGATTATTAGTGTTACATCAGAGGATGCTAATAATACTACAACTTACTCGGTGACTATTGATCGTGCTGAAGCCTTATCTCTTGAGCTAAACACGCCAGTGGTGATGACAAATAGCAATGCCGGAAGCTACGAAATAGCTGGCACCTGTAATTTAGACGATGTCTCTGTTGTGGTTAGCTTATCTGATGGAATAACATCAGTGTCAGCAGATTCTGTGGTCTGCGCAGATAGCAGCTGGTCAGCATCAGTGGATGCCACTGACCTAGCAGATGGAAATATTACAGTATCAGCACAGGGCACAACTGCGCTTGAAAGTGACACAGCGGTGGCAACCATTAACAAAGATACTACAGGGCCTACCGTGAGTGTACCGAGCAATATCACTGTTGATGCAGAATCTGCAGCGGGAACAAGTGCGAGTAATACGGCGATAGTAGCTTTCTTACAGGCAGCAACGGCAACCGATGCTACAGATGGTAGTGTGTCTGTAACTAATAATGCGCCTACAGAGTTCGAAATAGGATCAACAACTGTCACTTTCAGTGCGGTAGATTCACTTGGTAATGTGGGGTCTGATACCGCAACGGTGACTATCGAAGATCAGACCGCACCTATGGTGACTGCGCCGGGGGCCGCAACAGTTGCAGCTACTGACACTAATGGGACTTTGGCAACAGATGCGGCGATAGTAGCTTTCTTAGCTGGAGCTAGTGCAACTGATAATGTGGATTTGGATCTTACTATTACCAATAATGCGCCGACGACTTTCCCTCTGGGAGCGACTGAGGTGATCTTCAGTGCAACTGACTCGTCTAACTTGATTGGCACGGCAACTGCGATGCTGACAGTGACTGATCAGACCGCACCAGTTCTTGTTGTACCAGCTGCAATAATCGTCGATGCTACTGATGCAGATGGAACAGCTGCCTCAAATGCTACTATAGCGGCGTTCTTGTCTGGCGCTACTGCAACTGACAATGTTGATACCAATATTTCTGTCACCAATGATGGACTAAGTTTATTCCCCTTAGGATCTACAGCTGTGAGCTTTACGGCCTCAGATGCGGCGGGTAATGAGAGTACTGCAACAGTAACCATTACTGTCGCAGACCAAACAGGACCGGTAATATCTGTGCCCAGTAATACTACTGTGGCCGCAACAGACGGTTCTGGCACGTTGGCTTCAGATCCAGATATCATCGCTTTCTTGGCTGGTGCCTCAGCGGTTGATAATGTTGATATTGATGTTGTAGTTGAAAATAACGCACCTGATAGTTTTGGTTTAGGGTCAACGACGGTGAACTTCACAGCTACTGATGCGGCCGGTAATTCAAGTACGGCCTCGGCCGTAATTACGGTAGCTGATATAACCGCGCCTGTGATCGATGCTCCTGCTACCTTTGTGGTGCTTGGCACAGAGGATGGTGTGCAGGCAACAGAGCAAATAATTGTAGATTTTCTTGCTAGCATTACAGCTACAGACAACGTAGATGGCGTATTGTCATCCGTTAGTAATGATGGTCCTGAGCTTTATCCTTTTGGTACAACGACAGTAACCTTCTCAGTGAGCGATTCAGCCGGCAACGAGGGTACCGCTCAGTCAGTAGTCAATATTAGCTTAGATATTATTGATCCACAGCTTAGTGTGCCCGATTCAATTAGTTTGAACGTCGATATGCCTAGTGATGTTGTTGCTGCTTCTGATGACGCTATTGTTAATTTCTTGTCAGCTGCATCGGCCACCGATAATAAAGATGGTGATTTGACATCAAGCATTACTGACGATGCACCTGAGGAATTCGAGGTAGGTGAAACCTCAGTGACATTCTCTGTCAGTGATGCTGCGGGCAATGCAGTATCTGGTAGTGCAAATGTTACCGTTGTTGTGTTGGATACTGACCAAGATGGATTGCCAGACTTCTATGAAGAACAGAACGGTTTGGATCTTAATGATCCATCTGATGCCGATGGTGATTTGGATGGTGATGGCGTTAGTAACTTGGATGAGTACCTAGATGGAACTGATCCAACAAAAGATGAATTGCCGCCTGAATTGTCACTTCCTGAAGATATTAGTGCAGCAGCTACGGGGAGATTAACTGACATAACCTTAAATTCAGCAACTGCGAATGACAATAAAGATGGACCTCTCACAGTAAATGCGAGTGCAACTGGTCCTTTTGAGTCCGGTTTGACGGAGATTACTTGGTCTGTGTCAGATGCTGCTGGCAATGAGTCCTCTGGTATTCAGCGGGTGGAAATTGTACCTCTGGTAAATCTTACGCCATCTACCATTGCAACTGAAGGATCAACTGTAGAGATTAAAGTAGAACTTAGTGGTCCCCCTGTAGCATACCCGGTATCCATCCCTCTGGCTGTTGGTGGGACGGCTACAGCTGATGATTATAATGTTGCTGGTGAAATTATTATCAGTGAAGGAACCATTGGTAGCATAATGATGGAAATAGCCTCAGATGAGGAATTTGAAGGTACTGAAACGGTAGTCATCACCTTAGGTACACCGGAACAGGCTGTTCCGGGTTCGGTGTCGGAGAGAATTATTTCAATTGTAGAAGAAAATGTTGCTCCAACGGTTAACGTAGTCATCTATCAAGGAAATACCACAGGTCGTATTGTCGCCGCTGACCAGGGCACTGTTTGGATTCAACCGGAGGTTGATGATATGAACAGTGGTGACGCCTACACCATCGACTGGACTTCTGCTCTTGCTGAATTACCTTCTGCGGTACTTGTTGTGGATGCTGATGTGGTTAATGGTATTAGTTTTCAGGCGCTTGAATTTGATCCAAGTACATTATCAGATACTATCGTAAATACTCAGGTATCTGTTACAGATAATGGTAATCCAGCGCTAACCACAGTAGCGTCAGTTACTGTTAAAGTCCTAGCAGTAGCCCCTGATTTGGGTAATAGTGATAGTGATGGAGATGGTATTTCAGACACTCAAGAGGGTTATGGGGATAGTGATAATGACGGCATACCTGACTATCAAGACAACATTGTTGAGAGCTACTTAGCACCTATTGGTGATGACGGGCAAATTGCTCAGTCAGCGGTGGGTACATCCATTGTCTTGGGCGACACTGCACTTGCCACCGGTGATAATACACTTAGTATCAACGAAGGTAATGTTGGTACTGCAGATGCCGATTATGATTATGCTGGTGGTCTTGTAGACTTTACTGTCTCTGGGGCCCAAGCTGGATCTTCATATAATGTAGTGTTACCGCTAGGTGATGCGATTCCAGCTGATGCAGTGTTACGGAAATTCATGGGAGATACCATTGGATGGCAGCAGTTTGTCGAAGATGCAAATAATGCTATAAGCTCTGCTACAGCAGCTAGTGGAACCTGTCCTGAAGCTGGTAGCAATCGCTATGAGATAGGCTTAGTCGCCGGTGCAACCTGTGTCCAGCTGTATTTAGAAGATGGTGGTCCAAATGATATGGATGGCGCTGCAGACGGCACTGTTACTGACCCTAGTGGCATCGCGTCTCTATACTTTGGCCCGCCAAGCACTGAGAGTACGATTACTATTAGTGTTGCCGAGCTTACAGCCGGAGGATCTGAGACCGCAGTGGTAACTGTTACGGCCGTTGACGCGGATGGGCGCAGTTTAGAGGGTATGAGCATAAGTGCCTCGACTAGTTTATCTGATGCCACTGTGAGCAGCTTTACTGAGGGCGCTGGAGGAGTTTATACCGCAACACTCACCCCTGGCAGCACAGGTGGAGACCTCAGTGTTACAGCAATTATTAGTAACGGCAGTAATTCTGCCTCCATTACGTCAGCCAATATAGTGGTTAAAAAGTCTGGTGGCGGTGGCGGTGGATGTACGGTAGGTGATGGTCAGTCTACGGATTGGTCACTAATGTTATTGCTATTAGCTGGTTTGATGTTGATGTTTAGGCGTCGATTTTTGATCCAGTAAGTGATTTGAATTTCACTTAAGTCTATATTGAAAAAGGCCAATCAGATGTCTGGTTGGCCTTTTTTTAACTAAAAGGCGACAATAAAGTAAACGCTATATAGGTCTCTCGTGGTTTTACTAATGATTCTTTCATGTTAAAAAAAATATCGATATTTGGCGTGTTAGGCGTATTGATTTGGCTTGGTAATCCGGCCGTCGCCTTCTTACTAGGTGTGGGAATCTCTGTGGCTCGGGCACAGCCCTGGTTTTCTGATACTGGGCGCTTTGGAACCTATAGTTTGCAAACTGCGATTGTTCTGCTGGGACTCAAACTTGATGCTAGTCAAATGATAAAAATCACTTATGACTATAGCCTGATGGTAGCCTGTTATGTAGTATTGACACTCACCCTGGGGATCCTACTTGGGCGTTTTGTGAATAATAGTAAAAAAACTGGCTACTTAATTAGTGCTGGCACGTCGATCTGTGGTGGCACAGCGGTAGCAGCGTTATCACCAGTTATTGGCGCTAAAGCAGAAGAGACAGGTATTGCACTGACACTTATTTTTTTATTAAATGCAACGGCGTTGATTGCCTTTCCCTACATAGGTTCAGCGTTAGAGATGACTCAAGAGCAGTTTGGTGTCTGGGTGGCTTTGGCAGTTCATGATACCTCCTCGGTAGTGGCCACCAGTGCTATTTATGGCGAGGAGGCGGCTAAAATCGCTACCACAGTGAAACTTGGTCGAACCCTCTGGCTTATTCCCTTGATTATGATGTTCAGTGTATTCCAAGGTAATTCTGCGGGGCCTGTGAGAATTCCGTTTTTTGTAATATTCTTTATAGTGGCTGCTGTATTTAGCTCAACCATTGCGTTGCCGGAAATTATTCTGGAAACAGCAAGCGTTTTAACCACTACCTTACTGGTTATTGCCTTATTTTGTATAGGCTCAGGTATTAGTCGACAAACCCTAAGAAACCTAAAAGGGACCGCGGTTTTACACACTATCGGTCTCTGGATGTTAGTAATGCCGCTGACATTATTCATGGTACTAAGGCTGATTTAGTTCTGGTATGAAATAGTACAGAGTCATCTTATTAGGTTACCCTAATGACATTGGTTTTTGTTGTAACACCTTAATCAAAGCTAATATTAATTAACTAGT
>DNBN01000120.1 GCA_003491845.1 Porticoccaceae bacterium
AGAGTCGCGTCTAATGTGTCTTAAATAATGATTCTAACAAGATAAGACGATTTTAAAAAATCAAATCAAAGGGGTAGTTTATGAAATACGGTTATCTCTCATCCATCGCGTTAATCCCGCTTTTGTCGATGAGTTCAGTATTGTATGCGCAGGAAAATAAGGGTGAAGAAGCCAGCATCGAAGAAGTGCTCGTAACAGGATCTTATTTAAAATCCAGCGCCAAAGATGGGGCATCTCCCATTGTTATCGTCGATAGAAGCAGTATCGATCAGATGGGCGCGATGTCTATCTCAGATATAACTCGAAATTTAACCGCAAATTCAGGTGCTGAAAATGTTCCTGATTCATTCACTTCCGGTGCTACCCAAGGTACCAGCAATGTAAACTTGCGTGGCCTCGGGCTTGGATCAACACTGGTGCTTGTAAACGGCCGCCGAAATACCTTAGCAGCTGCGGTTGCCAACGATGGTTCAAGCTTTGTTGATACCAGTATGATCCCTGCGATAGCCGTAGAACGTGTGGAAGTGTTAAAGGAAGGCGCTGCTGCTGTTTATGGTTCCGATGCGATTGCCGGAGTTGTCAACTACATCACTCGCACTGATTTTGAAGGAACTGAGATAGGTGTTTTTCAGCAGTCCACAACATCAGACAATCAAACAGATACTCAGTTTAGTCTGCTGCATGGGTGGGCAAGCGACAATACCAACATCGTTCTTGCTGCACAGTACATGGATCGCTCTAACCTAAACGGGTCAGACCGACCAACACTAATTGAAAATGCAAACTCGGGATTAGGCAATTCCTTTCTCCTATTTGGCCCGTCTGTTGTTGAGTCTGGGCCCTATGCAGGGACCTATAGCCCCTTTGAAAACGTTGCAGATGCCAGCTGTGTTGAAAATGGTGGAATTCTCATTCCGCAAGCAAGTGGTCTTCGTTGTGGGTTTAAGTATGGACCAAGGTTTAATATCGTTAACGAAGAAGAGCGCACGCACTTTTTTGGTAGCCTAGAACATGACCTTACAAATGGTATGCAAATGAATGCTGAGGTAATGTGGGCCAATGTTAAGGTTTTGGACAACCCTCAGTCGCCTAGTTATCCTGCGTTATCGTACCTAAGCCCGTCTCGCGCTATTTTACCTGGCCAAGCCGGGAACCCCTTTGGTGTGCCAGTACTCTGGCTAGGTCGTCCTCTTGGGTCAGCGTTTGATTCTCCTCTTGCAACACGCGATAACTCGCATTTTAGAGCTTCATTTGAACTCGATGGTGACCTTGGAGATTATCACTTCAATACAGCTTTGACCCATAGTGCTTACAGCGGATATGGAGTCCAGCCAGACACGAGTACCTCTCGATTTACCGATGCTATTGCAGGTGTAGGCGGTGCCAGTGGTACAGAAAGCTGGAATTTATTTGACCCTCTAGCTAACAGCCAGGCTTTGATTGATTACATATCTGTAGAGCAGCAAACTGATATTGATACAGCACTCACGGTTTTTGACTTTGTACTAGACGGTGAGATGGGTGGCTTTAATTTCGCGTCGGGCGTTCAAGTACGCAGTGAATCACTAGAAGTTAAGCGCAATGACATTAGCCGCGTTGAATTCGATGCAGCTGGTAACCTTACCAAACCTGCGGATCTATTATTTCTTGGTGGCGGTGTTAATGTCGATGAGTCCAGATCATCATGGGCTTTATTCTCAGAATTTCAACGAGACATTACCGATAATCTTGAAATCGGTTTTGCTGGGCGTTACGAAAATCTAGATTCAGGTTCAACCTTCGACCCAAAGATTTCAGCTCGTTTCCAAGCATCAGATAACCTTATACTCCGTGCTTCAATGTCTACTTCCTATCGCGAAGCATCTTTATTCCAGCTCTATAGTAGTGCGGTTAGTCTTCAGGGCATCCAGGACTTTGATGCAGATGGCAACGCTAAAGGCGGCACTGCCTTTATTCGAGTCGCTCAAAACGCCAACGAAAATTTAAAAGCTGAGGAAGCAGACAACATTAATCTTGGTGCTGTTTGGAGCGCAACTGATAACCTTCAAGTAACTTTAGATTATTGGGCTGTAGACTACACCAATGTTATTACCATCGAAAGTGCCCAAGGAAAGGTTGTGGTTGATCCGAGCCAGCCAGATATTAAGCGTACTTCAGACGGCACGCTATTTGGTATAACCACTAACTACTTTAATGCTGCATCAGTAAATACCGACGGTATTGATTTGGAAGTTGTATATGATTTCCCAGCCACTAGCATCGGTGATATCAGCCTTTCTGTTGATGCTAGCCATTACCTGAGTTATGAAATTCCTCTTGGCGGCCAAAAGACTGACGTTGTTGGACTGTTCAACCATGACAACTTTGCACGTTCTCTGCCCGACACAAAGGCAAATGCGTCGCTGAAATGGGAAAGTGGTTCACATCAGGCATCTGTAACTGCACGTCATATTGCTGGTTATGAGACTACACGCGCTGCACCTCCAGCAGGCTACTCTAACACTATTGATAGTCATCTCACGTGGGATGCGCAATATAACTACCAACTATCCATGTCCTCTATGGACACTCAAATAACGTTGGGTGTCTTAAATATGACCGATGAAGAACCACCATTGGTATGGGATGCGGCCAACTTCAGCTATGACTCACGTCAGCACGATGCTCGTGGTCGTATGGCGTATGTAAGACTAAAGTTTGCTTTCTAAATCAAGTCATGATTTACATGCTAAAGCCCCTCTTTTTGAGGGGCTTTTTTATTCCTACCATGTTTGAATAAAGCGCAATTTTTAACAGCTATCGAGTAAAACTTTTGATATTATCTAGTCTTATTTCTATTGGACGACGTGCTGTGGCCACCCTCTTTGGTATAAAAAACTGTGACACTATAAAAAAGGCTCGCCGTTGGCTAGATGACCAAAATATTGAATACCACTTTCATGATTTGAGAGCAGATGGGTTGACCCTGAAACAGATTAATCAATGGATTGAAAAAAGCCACTGGGAAACTCTTCTCAACAAACGCGGCACAACGTGGCGTAAACTAGACACTACTATTAAAGACACGACAAACAGAGATAACGTAGCTGATTTATTATTGAATAATCCAGCCATGATAAAACGCCCCGTACTAGACCACCAAGGCACTATCACCATTGGATACGCTGCTGATACCTACAAAACAATTTTCGTCAAATAAATAATCGAGAACTTAAATTTTATGACTACACTCTATAGCTTTGGCATTGGTACCGGAACAAAAAATAGCAATGGCCAATGGCTCGAAGTATTTTATCCATCACCTATTTTGCGACCCAGTCAGGAATTGAGTAATATTATTATCAGTACACTTGGTGATAATGAAACTGATATTGAACCTACAGAGGCTCAACTAGCCGCGCTGGAAAGTGCATTAACAGTTAGTGGGTATAATGATTTCGCTGCATTGATACGCTCATCGAAGACAACAAACCAGAGCATAGTTGCTGTTGTGCTATCGCAGGACTCTGCGCCAACGTCAGTACCCCAAGCATACTTAAAGTTGCATTTGCTATCTCACAGACTAGTCAAGCCACACCACACAAATATATCTGGAATTTTTGGTGTACTAAAAAATATTGCGTGGACAAACATTGGTCCTATTGACCTTGATGAATTACCGGAACGCTTGCTTAACGGACGCAAGACCGGCAGTTTGATTCAAGTAGACTGTGTCGATAAATTTCCCAAAATGGTTGATTATGTCGTACCCAGTGGCATAAGAATTGCTGATACTAGTCGCGTTCGACTAGGGGCTTATGTGGGTGAAGGAACAACTGTTATGCATGAAGGATTCATCAACTTTAACGCCGGCACTGAAGGTCCAAATATGGTAGAGGGTCGTATCTCTGCTGGTGTATTCTGTGGTGCCGGCTCCGATATTGGTGGAGGCGCATCAATCATGGGCACCCTTTCAGGTGGTGGTAAAGAAGTTATATCTTTAGGTAAAAAGTGCTTACTAGGTGCCAATGCAGGTGCTGGTATATCACTGGGTGATGGTTGCATTATTGAAGCGGGCCTGTATATTACCAGTGGAACAATAGTCACTCTCTTAGATGATCAAAAAGTAGCCACTGGGACCTGCAAAGCAAAAGCGTTGTCAGGTGAGTCCAATCTTCTTTTTCGTCGTCACTCCATCAATGGAACAGTCCAGTGTCTGACCAACAAGTCTGCCGTGGAATTAAATGATGAGTTGCATAGTAGCAACTGACAAATTATTTTTCTCTTAATTGCCTGGCCTAGGAGGCCATAAAGCCCACTAACTTTTAGTTATAAGGAACCTTATTGTGCGATATATGTTTTTACTTGCGATTGTTTTCAGTTTTTCTACGGTTGATGCTAGTGCAGTCCGCCAAACAAAAGGCGACTTTGTTGACAAATTTCGACAACTGGATGAAATTTTACCAACGCCAAATCAATATAGAACAGCCTCAGGTGAACCTGGACAGCTATACTGGCAACAACAAGTTGATTACAAAATTAAAGCTCAGCTTGATGAAAAGAATAGATCTTTAGTCGCTCAACAGGAAATACTGTACACAAATAACTCGCCTGAAACGCTTAAGTATTTGTGGTTACAGCTAGAACAGAACCGATTTAAAGCGGATTCGATGGCTGAAATGTCAGGAGATTTTGCTGGTATTGGTCGACGCGGTCCAAGTACCAAAGATGGCAGCGGTGACAAACCCGCTGGAATTAGTTTTGGCGAGCTGCGAAGACAACAATATTATGCTGATAACGTGCCAGGATATCGCATCGGTGACGTCACCGATGCAAGAGGCAATGAACTTGCTTATATCATTGTCGGTGCGCAAATGCGGATCGACTTGCCAAAACATCTAAAACCGAACCAAAGCACGACAATCAAAATCGATTTTGCGTTCAACATTTTAGAAGAAAATGCCGTTTCAGCGCGAGCTGGCTACGAGCATTTTCCAGATGATGCCCGTCAAGGTGGCAACGATATATTTTTATTGGCTCAGTGGTTTCCTCGCGTAGCGGCCTATTCAGACTATGAGGCCTGGCATAACAAAGAATTTTTAGGTCGCGGTGAATTTACCCTTGAGTTTGGTGATTATGAGGTCAGCCTGACTGTCCCCAAAGACCATATAGTATCATCTACTGGCGTTTTACAGAATCCCAAGGCAGTACTTAGCAAGGAACAGATACAACGACTTAAAGTTGCTGAAAATGCCCCTAGGCCGGTTTATGTAGTCACACCTGAAGAAGCTTTAGAAAAAGAAAAAACTGCGACATCAAAGACTCAGACATGGGTATTTAACGCCGAAAATGTCCGAGATTTTGCCTGGGCTTCTTCACGAAAATTTATCTGGGATGCCAAAGGATACCAACAAGGTGGTGAAGAACAGCCACTGGTTATGGCAATGTCATTTTTCCCGAAAGAAGGTGGCGATCTATGGACTAAATATTCCACTGAATCAGTTATTCATACTATGGAAGTCTATTCTCGTTACTCATTTGATTACCCCTACCCGGTAGCCCAAAGTGTCAATGGACCCGTTGGTGGCATGGAATATCCTATGATTACGTTTAATGGACCAAGAACTACCTGGCATGAAGATGGTTCACGCAGCTACACTTTGGCAGAGAAGCGTTTTTTAATTGGCGTAGTAATTCATGAGATAGGCCATATTTATTTCCCGATGATTGTTAATTCTGATGAGCGACAATGGACTTG
>DNBN01000102.1:0-3808 GCA_003491845.1 Porticoccaceae bacterium
TTGTCTGCTCAGCTGGCTTCAGAAGAGCGCTTCTTAACGTTAGGCATTGATTACAGTGAATTTGTTGCGGGCCTCTCTTTTGCAATTGTAACTGACGATACTGGGATTAGTCGGGTTGAAATACAGTCCTCTGCAATACCTGAGCTAGGCGATATTGTCATCCTACTTAGGCTCAGATGGAACGGAGGGTCTTCTCTATACGCTATTGATCTTAGCCTGATGAAAGATTACACAGGAATCTTATTGCGTCTATTGACGACCGATATAGATCGTGTGTTTTATCAGGTGAGCTCGGGGGATACTCTATGGCGCATTGCTTCACAATTAAAAAAAGATGGCACTCCAGTTTGGAAAATGATAGATGCAATTTACAATGTCAATCCATCAGCATTTTTAGACCAAGAACCGAGCAAAATAGCTGTTAATGCAATCATTCTGGTGCCTTCTGAAGAGCAAGTAGCCAATCAAACAGGACTTGTTGTATCTAAATTGTTGGTTCTTGATTTGAAGGATTCTTCTGATGAAACGATGTCCGGAGATACTTCAGAAGGACAGCGAATGGATACAACTTCAAACTCTGATCCGTCAGCAATTATTCAGCAAATTCCTTATTTTAAAACCGACGATGTTAATATTGAGGGTGCTATTATTGCGCCTCAAGTATTTCCCAGCTCGGACAGGGTAGGGGCCGAGCAATCGTTGGCCGACAATGTTATTCCAGTCAACCCTATTGGCGATAAAAAGTTGGTTGAAGTGTTAGTGAACGATGATGTGGACAAGCAAAATGCCCTCCTAGCAGAGGCACCCTTATCAGAAGTAGCGCGGGATCTGGTAATTGAAGAATTGAGATTTGAGCTAATCTTAACTCAAGATAATATGATGTCTGCTCAGATGGAAGCATCAGCATTGCGTTCAACCATAGATGTTCTAAAGGCCGAGCTTTCCTTGCTACAGTCAACGATTAGATTGGAAGCTGAGGAAAAAGAGCAGGCGCTGGGGATATTGCCGCCTGCTTCATCAATAAAAGCATCAGACGCTCCTATGTTGGTTGCGGTAGCACTGTCTGTTGTTGCACTTTGTCTGTTATTTGCGGTGATTTTGTATTGGCAAAGGCAGAAAGCGGATACGAACCAGGATTTACCGCGTGAGCAAAATACGAATAAAGCTGTCTTTTCGTCTAATTCAGCGATAGATGTTTTTGATGGTCAAAAAATGCCAAATGAAGATGTTTTTGCTGCTAAAGAGTTATCAAATGGTCAAAATTTTGATATGTCTGACTTCGAAGCATTTGATGAAGTGCCTGTGTCTGATTTAGACGGCACCGATGATTTGAACTATCTCGATCTCTCCGATACGATTAATCCGGTAGATATCAAGTTGGATTTAGCTCAAACCTATGCAGATTTGGGTGATGTCTCAGGAGCTAAGGAAATTCTCGAAGAAATTATTGAGGAATCAAATAAAGATGGGCAGGCAAGGGCAAGGGCTGTTTTAGATAAGCTCAGTGGCAACCTTTGACGTCTTTATACCTAAATATTCAGGCTCAAGAAATGGTTTTTCATGTCCCATTCTGACTGGCACTATACACCTAATTGCCGAGTACCAGCAGACGGTAAATTGCCAGAAGGTGTTCAACGCTTTGCGGCCATAGTCAGTTATGATGGCACTGAATTCTGTGGTTTCCAAAAGCAGAAGCATAGCCCCTCGGTTCAAGCAGTGGTTGAAAAAGCACTCTCCTATGTTGCTAATCAGTCTATTGTCATTGGTTGTGCTGGCCGCACTGACACTGGTGTTCATGCAAGCCACCAAGTCATTCATTTTGATTCCTCAGCGGCACGCGATGGACGTAACTGGGTAATGGGTGCCAATAGTCAGTTACCTGATTCGGTCGCCCTAAGCTGGGCTGCTCAAATGCCTGATACCTTCCATTCTCGTTTCAGTGCGGTGGCCAGAACCTACCGTTATGTTATTGCAGCACAGGATACTCGGCCGGCTATTCTAGCCAAAGGGCTGTCTTGGGTTAAAGGTAGTCTAAATGTTGAGGCGATGAATGAGGCATGCCAGTATTTACTGGGTGAGCAAGATTTTTCTGCTTTCAGGGGTGCCGGGTGTCAATCCTTGAGTCCGTATCGATATGTGCAGTCAGCTGACGTATATATCTCAGGAAAACTGATTGTTCTTGAGATTACGGCAAATGCCTTTTTACTACACATGGTCAGAAATATAGCTGGATCTATTATTAGCGTTGGTTTGAACCGTCAGAACCCCGATTGGATTGGACGTCTGTTGAGCGATAAAGATCGCTCTAAAAGCGCAGCCACTGCGTCTCCTTGCGGTCTGTATTTGGTGGATGTAAGCTATCCAAAAACGTATCAACTCCCGCGTAGTCAAAAGGGCCCTAGTTTTCTGCCTAATGAGTTCGACAGGTGTGTCACACCATGACAGTTCTGGTAAAAATATGCGGAATTACCACCGTTGAAGATGCTTTAATGGCTGAAGAGGCTGGGGCCGACGCTATCGGTTTGGTCCTATACCAAAATAGTCGTCGTTACGTTGATCTGCAACAAGCGATAAAAATTAAACAGGTTCTGTCTCAAGATACTCTCTGCGTTGCTTTAGTTGTTAACGCAGAAAAAGATTCTGTAAATAGCGTGATAAATCATTTAAAGCCGAGTTTTGTTCAATTTCATGGTGATGAAAGCCCCGATTTTTGTCATCAGTTTAACTATCCTTTTATTCGTGCCATTCGGATGCGTGAAGGCCTAGATCTAGCGCACGAGACAGCACAATATAAGCCGATGGGTGGTTTTTTATTTGATGCATGGCATGCTGATCAATACGGCGGTACGGGCGAGCAATTTGATTGGCAGCGACTGCCATCACAGAGAAAATTTTCTTTAATATTAGCTGGCGGGCTTAATTCGGAAAATGTTGCTCAAGCCGTAGTTCAGGTCAACCCTCAGATGGTTGATGTCAGTGGTGGGGTTGAGCGGATTGCAGGCACCAAAGACGCTCGGCTGGTAGCCAGCTTTATAGCTAATGCTAAAAGTATCAGCTGATAAGGCCAGCGCCAGACGTAGAAAGCTAAAAAAATCTATGCTGATGCATCGTAGCTACTGAGTTGTCATGTTAGAATGCAGCTATAATTATGATTGAAATTATTATTTAACTAGTGTGATGTTGCTATAAGGAAATCTATGAACTGGCTCAATCGGATAAGACCCAAGGGTCCCGCGGCCTCTAAAAATGAGCGATCTAACTCAGTTCCTGAGGGTTTGTGGAAAAAATGTCCCAAGTGTGCCTCGCCGCTCTATCGTCCAGAGTTAGAGCGCAATCTTGATGTATGTCCAAAGTGCCAACACCATATGCGTATCGGTGCTCGGCGGCGCATAGATATTTTTCTTGATGAACAGGGTATGCAAGAATTAGAAACTGATATTCAAGCTGTTGATAGACTGAAGTTTAAAGATGTGCAGAAATATAAAGATCGTTTGAATGATGCTCAGAAAAAAACCGGTGAGAAAGATGCGCTAGTAGCTGTTGCTGGAACAGTCAAGGGTATTCCTGTTGTCGTCTGTGCTTTTGAATTTGCCTTTAATGGCGGATCTATGGGATACGCAGTAGGTGAAAAGTTTACCCGGGCTGCTAATCTAGCACTTCAAGAAGGTCGCCCTTTAGTATGTTTCTCTGCCACCGGTGGGGCGCGAATGCAAGAAGCGCTAATCTCTTTGATGCAGATGGCCAAAACGAGTGCTGTTCTAGAAAAAATGCGTTTAGCTGGAGTACCTTATATTTCTATTATGACTGA
>DNBN01000102.1:4060-4284 GCA_003491845.1 Porticoccaceae bacterium
TATATTTCTATTATGACTGATCCAGTCTACGGAGGCGTGTCCGCTAGCTTGGCGATGTTGGGTGATCTAAACGTAGCTGAGCCAGGGGCAAGAGCTGGTTTTGCAGGTCCAAATATTATTGAACAGACGGTGCGACAAAAACTCCCTAAAGGCTTTCAGAAGAGCGAATTTTTGTTGGAAAAAGGTCATATTGATATGATTATTCCGCGACATGAAATTCGGCA
>DNBN01000102.1:4570-5023 GCA_003491845.1 Porticoccaceae bacterium
CGCATTGCAAGTGTGCTATCTAAGTTGTTGAATATTGCTGAGCCTATTGATGCCTAATCGGTCTTTATCGGAGTGGTTGGCTGATATCGAAGCCCGTCATCCGGTGGAAATTGAACTTGGTTTAGATCGAGTTTCGACGGTCTGGAAGCGGCTCAAGGGTAATATTGATCAGAGCTTTCTCAAAACACCTAAAACGATTGTCGTTGCTGGAACGAATGGTAAGGGCTCTTGTGTGGCAGTTGTGCAATC
This sequence comes from Porticoccaceae bacterium, assembly GCA_003491845.1. Taxonomy (GTDB): domain Bacteria; phylum Pseudomonadota; class Gammaproteobacteria; order Pseudomonadales; family Porticoccaceae; genus HTCC2207. The sequence continues at coordinate 4,820 of DNBN01000102.1, forward strand.
CGTGTTGGTTGCCCATGGATACTCTGTCGGAGCCTTCACGTCGCCACATTTCTTGCGCTACAACGAACGAATATGTATCGATGGTGTGCAAGTGTCAGATCAAGATATCGTGAATGCCTTTGAAAAAATTGAAATAGCTCGCGATGAATTGCGATTAACCTATTTTGAATTTAATACCCTAGCAGCACTGGTTATTTTTATGGG
>DNBN01000102.1:5288-5560 GCA_003491845.1 Porticoccaceae bacterium
AAACCTCTTGATGTAATAGTTCTGGAAGTAGGTCTTGGTGGGCGTTTGGATGCAGTCAATATAATCGATGCAGATGTTTCAGTAGTAACGAGCGTAGACATTGATCATCAGGATTGGCTCGGTGATACGCGAGAGAAAATTGCGCGGGAAAAATTGGGTATTGCACGAAGCGATGCACCTTTGCTAGTAGGGGAACAAAACCTGCCAGCAGGCTTTACTGACCTAGTGGATCAATCTGGCGCAAGGCCGATTTATTTTGGTATAGACTTTTA
>DNBN01000170.1 GCA_003491845.1 Porticoccaceae bacterium
TTAATATAGTACATGGGGCCACCTATCTTCTTGCCCTGGGAATTAGTTTCTCTAAAATTCACTGCCAGAACTGCCTCAGCAAACTTAGTCGCCAGGCCAAGCAAGGCTGTGCACCACATCCAAAATAGAGCGCCTGGTCCACCCAGAGCTATAGCCGTAGCAACACCAGCTATATTACCTGTACCCACTGTCGAAGAAAGTGCTGTCATCAATGCATTAAAGGGGCTGATTTCACCTTCACCACTACCTTTGCGACCTTTGAACAGTTGCTTGAACGCATAGGGTATGTGGCTAATAGTCATACCCTTTAAACCAACACTTAGATAAATACCTGTGCCCAGTAATAATATCAACATGACAGGCCCCCAAACAAAACTATTTACTTGATCCACAAGTTGCTCAAACATAGATACCCCTAATGTTAAAATATTATTTGATCATGCTCGGCCAACAAACCGAATATGCCACCAGTGTGTATAAACACTATATCTGAATGATTGTCATAACGACCCGCCTTGATCTCTTCCAGCATGCCATAAAAAGCTTTTCCTGAATACACAGGGTCAAGTACCACTCCCTCTAAGGACGCTACCAACTTTATAGTGTCGTATACCTCTTTGCAGGCCTTACCATAACCAGCGCCAATATAATTATCATTAGTGCTGATTATCAGTTGATTTAGATCGATGGAAATCTGAAAGTCTTTCTTCCAATTGTTAAGATCTGAAAGGACTTTTGATTCAAAATAGCTAGCGCTATCACAGACGGCATAGCTATGAATAGCGCAGTCTAATTGGTAAAGATGTTTACCAGCAATCAGGCCGGCTTGAGTGCCTCCTGAACCCGTGGCATGGACAATTGTGCTCGGTATAATTCCGGCATTATTAAAATCAATAATCAATTCTGAAACTGCCGAAATATAACCCCAAACACCACAACTATTACTGCCGCCGATAGGAATTACATGGGGCTTGCGACCCTGCTCGATATAATACTTGGACCAAGTATCAAAGAGAGCATCAAGTTGTTTGAACTCTAAAGGAGAATAATGATCTATTTCGGCGCCAGTAATGTGATCTAAGAATAGATTCCCAACCGGTCTCACAATACCGTCTTCCCTGAGGAGAAGGTGCACTTTAAGACCCAAGTGGGCACCTAAAACTGCCACAGCACGACAGTGATTTGATTGCGTACCGCCGGCAGTAATTAGCGTATCACCGCCATCAGCAATAATTTTGGAAAGAATAAACTCTAGTTTACGGACCTTATTACCGGTTGCTGAGCAACCTGTGAGATCATCTCGTTTAATCCAAATTTTAGGACCACCGATATATGCCGACAGACGAGATAAATATTGTAATGGCGTCGGCGTGGTGGCAAGAGCTAATTTTGGCGGGTATTTAATCATCAACCAAGATCACCTTAGATGCCCGGCAACTGTGCACTAAAACCCACAGGCAACCAAAGAGCCTCAAATAGCTTTAATGGTGCCCTTAGGAAGCACAGCATGCACTGCTACTTTCTGGAATTTAAGCGTCAGATTGTTATTCACCTCCAAAACAACATAATCACCCTCCAGCTTAGTAATCTTACCGAGCATGCCACTGGTCATAACGACTTCATCACCCTTGCCTAAGGCTCCTACTAGGTCTGAATGGTCCTTTTGGCGTTTTCGCTGCGGCCGAATAATCAAAAAATACATAAACGCAAATAAACCCACAAACATCAAAATTGTTACCATGGGATCAGCCTGATTGGGACCTGCGGACTGTGCATAAGCATTAGGGATAAAGAACATTGTTGTTTTCCTTGATGAAATTAATTGTTTATTTAATTAGTGTATAGCTTCTACTCAGCTGCGCTGCAACTACTTGTCATGCAAGGTTATCACTAACCCATTGAAGTACATCTTCATGATGAGATTTTGTTTTAACCTTATCCATCACATGCACAATAGTGCCCTGTTTGTTGATAACAAATGTTGACCGAAGTACACCCATGAACTCCCTACCCATGAACTTTTTTAAGTCCCACGCACCAAAACTATCGATAACGCTGTGATCCTCATCCGAAAGCAGCATAAAGTTCAATTCTTGTTTATCTTCAAATTTGACAAGCTTGGCAATAGAATCCGGGCTCACTCCGAGCACAACTGTATCTAAGGCACTGAACTGACTGTTGGTATCACGAATACCACAGGCCTGCACTGTGCAACCAGGGGTCATCGCTTTTGGGTAAAAGTATATGACAATATTTTTGCTACCTATAAAATCATCAAGATTAACCATATCGCCACGCTGGTTTCTCAACGAGAACTTAGGAGATACATCACCCACTTCTAAAAAAGCCACAAAAACACCCTTTTTAATCTAGTTGCTGAAGATAAAAAACCACTTATTAAGCGCCATAATACATCCCTTATAACGCATAGCAAAGGCAGTCACATAAAACCGATTTATGGCAAAAGATGTTGAACTGCATCTCGTTCTTCAGTTAACTCTTGCTCGGTTGCCAACATTTTTTCTCTAGAAAATGAGTTGATAACTATATCTTGAACGATGGACCAATCACCCTCTTTACAGACACAAGGAAATGAATATATTAAACCCTCGGCAACACCATAGCTCCCATCACTGTAGACTCCCATACTAACCCAGTCATTTTCTGGAGTTCCCAACGCCCAGCTGCGCATGTGTGCAATTGCTGCATTTGCCGCAGAGGCTGCACTTGATGCACCGCGAGCACTAATAATTGCAGCACCGCGCTGTTGAACCGTAGGAATAAAATCATCTTCATACCAAGTTTGATCGATACTACCGATAGCCGACTTTCCGGCAACTTTAGTCTCATGGATATCTGGATACTGAGTCGCTGAATGATTACCCCAAATGGTCATATGAGTAACGTCATTTATGGTAACACCAGTTTTTTCTGCGATCTGGCTCATAGCGCGGTTATGATCAAGCCGAGTCATTGCTGTGAACTGTCGGGGATTGATATTTGGTGCATTACGCTGCGCTATTAAAGCATTAGTATTGGCAGGATTACCCACCACCAACACCTTTATGCTGCTAGAGGCATTGTCATTTAGTGCCTTACCTTGCGCAGAAAAAATAGCAGCATTGGCTTCAAGTAAATCTTTACGTTCCATTCCCGGACCCCGTGGCCGAGCACCGACCAGTAACGCATAATCTGCATCTTTAAACGCTACATTGGCATCATCTGTACAGACCATGCCGGCGAGTAATGGAAATGCACAATCTTCAAGCTCCATAGCCACACCTTGCAAAGCTTGCAACGCCGGCGTAATTTCAAGCATCTGCAAAATAACAGGCTGATCAGGTCCGAGCATTTCACCAGAGGCAATGCGGAACAAAAGGGAATAACTAATCTGGCCAGCGGCACCAGTAACAGTAACACGAACGGGTGAAGTCACAATCTATCTCCGAATATTGTTGTTAGGGATTTTTCGTTGGGGTCATTATAAGGCTGAGTAAAAAAATTGCACCACCAGAAGTGCTAATGAGCATCTCTGATAACAAAGTATACTAAACCACTAGCCTATTTACATAGTTTAGAGTAGAGCTGATCCATTTTTGTGTACAACTCCCCACTAAAATCTGCTGCTGCAGTATCAAGCTTGGCAACTATATTAACGAGATGTTCATTATCTTCAACACCATCCCATTGCTTTTGATAAGTACCCTCTTTGTAACCATTGTCTTGACGGAAAAAATTGAGTACATTTTTGCCCACATAGCCAACATGCAGTGTATCAAAGTCCATGCTAATACCTACCATTAGCCTACTAAATCCAGCGATATCAAAATCTTTAGTAGCCAGGGTCTGTTCGGTAAATTTTTCTAGATCAACGGCGAAATCGTCACTTGGTTGTGCTTTAGAAAATGCGTCGCCGATCCGCGCCACAATAGTCTCAGTAGAATCTCCAGACATAAGCATTAAACTCAGACCAAAATGCCAGATATCGACAAGCTCAAGGGCAATCTGATCGACATCTGGGGTCTGTTTTTTCCACCACTTCCAACCATAATGGTCTAAAAGCTCTGCACACTCGACCCAAATAGCCCGATACCATTCAAATTCCTGGTCTCGCCAATTAGCATGGACTTTAGAATTCATTTTATCTTGTAATTCCAGCATGCTAATAATTTGTTGTTTCATGTTGTTTTCCTTAAATTTAAAAATAGTGTCGGACTTATCCTCTTACAAAACCATTATTGATTTTTTCCTTACCAATAAAGGTATTAGGACCATGACCTGTGACGACTAAAGCCTCGTCATCCAAGCAATAAATACGCTCTTTGATTGAGGTAATAATTTGATCAAAATTCCCTCCGGGAAGATCTGTCCGGCCAATGCTTCCCTGAAACAAGGTATCACCAGCGATGAGCGTTTTATATTCCTCGAACCAAAAACTGACAGAGCCAGGAGTATGTCCTGGCGTGTGTATTGCTACACCACCACAACAATTCAAAGCCTGATCATCATGAATAAATTGATCTGGCTCTGGTAACTGAACTGCGGGCACGCCGAACATAGCACATTGTTGTTCTACCATATCCCAGAGAAATTTATCATCCTCATGCAGATAAATAGGTGCGCCGGTAGCCTCTTTAATAATGCCCGAGGCTAATATGTGATCTAAATGCGCATGAGTATGAATAATTCCAACCACAGTTAATTCGAGTTCTTTAATTAGCCTAAGAATATGATCTGCATCCCCACCTGGATCAACTATCAGGGCTTTCGATGATAATCTATCGCCAATAATCGAACAATTACACTGCAAAGGTCCCACCGGGAAGGTTTTAATAATAAATTGTGATGACGACTCCGATTCTTGATTGTCAATGACCATCAAACACCCCATTTATCAGATTTATTTAAGATGACGGTAATTTAAACAGCCGCCGGAAATTTTGTGTAGTTATTTTTGCTAATTCATCTAACCCAATCTTATGAATATCCGCTAAACATTGCGCAACTTCAATTACATACTGAGGTTCATTTTTTATTCCACGGTACGGAACCGGTGCAAGCCAGGGCGAATCTGTTTCGATAAGTAAACGATCCAACGGGACTTTTGCGGCAACATCTCTTAGTTCAGTTGCACTTTTAAACGTTAAAATGCCAGAAAATGAAATATAAAAGCCTAATGCTAAGGCTGACTTTGCCATTTCCCAGGATTCCGTAAAACAATGCATTACCCCAGCGGCCTTTGATGAATATTCAGTCAAAAGGCGGATAGTGTCATCCACTGCATCACGAGTATGAATAATCAGGGGTTTACCGGTACGCTGACTTGCCTTCAGATGAGCAATAAAACTCTCCGTTTGCCAATCGATCGTATCTAAACTGTAAAACTTGTCTAATCCAGTTTCGCCGATAGCGATCACCCCTGGCAAATATGACAAGTCGACTAACTCTTCAACACTAACCAATAAACCTGAGTCTTTGTGTAATGGGTGAACACCGACAGAGGTAAAAATCTCAGGATAATCTGCGGTTAAACTCGGCAGTGATCGGGAAGATTGAAGATCAACTGCTACGCTAAGCATATGCCCGACACCACGTCTCTTAGCATCAGCTATCAAACCTTTCAAACCACCTACTCGAGAGTCTAAATCAATTTGATCGAGATGACAGTGAGAATCAACGAACATAATAGTTATCCTTTACAAACTGCTGTTTTAACCCAATCGAACACTATCGTTGACTGAATACTTGCCGCCAACTCATAAAAAGTTCTTCCCACAGTAACTGTTGATTAACCGTACTTCCAGATAGAACCATCCTATGGGTATGGTTAAGGCGATCAAAAAACAAATAAATATTTTGGTTAGACTGCAAATCTTGATCTTTAACCACTATGGCATGAAGATAAGTGATAAACCATTCTAACGCAGTAACCATATTCAATTTAGACACCTGTTGAGCAGCATAGATACCTGACTGACTCCCCTCCTTGAGACCTTGTAGCAAGTCTTCAAACAATTGCTGGTCTTCTAGCACCCCTGCTTGAAGATACTCTAGGGCCAAAAGTGGCCGTCCTGCAGCTACAGCAAGCGCTTTGTCAACCTGCAGGTCTTGGCCTGATACCTCACTCAACCATTGTCGAGCGTCTGCGCTATTAGGGTGCGGCAGTAAGGTCTGCTGACAACGACTTCGTATAGTGGCTGGCAATAAACTGGGACGATGCGAGACAAGGATTAATAGAGTTTTATCCTGCGGTTCCTCTAAGCTTTTTAGTAACGCATTTGCGGAGCTAATATTCATGGACTCCGCTGGTGCAATAATCGCAATTTTCCAGCCTCCTTGCTGCGATGTCTTAGATAAGGTAGTGCACAAGTTTCTAACTTCGTTAATGATAATGTCTTTACCAGTGTCAGCTGGCTGTAAAATATTTAGGTCTGGATGGAACCCACTTGCAAGCAACTTACATCCTTTACAGGCCCCACAAGCAAAGCTATTGAGCTCATCCAAACACAGTAATCGATGTGCTAGACCAGTGGCAAGACGCATTTTACCGATACCACTAGGCCCTCCGATTAAGAGCGCATGAGGCACACGACTAAGATCAATACTCTTATTAAAATCTTCCCAGATCTTAGTATGCCAAGGCAGAGGTAACGATAGAGGGGAAAGACTCAATTAAATTTCCTCTGAGATTTAAGATAAAAATCTTCCAATGCGTTACGAATCGCCGTTTGAACGTCTTGAAGCGCCTTTGAGGCATCTATTACCACATATCGATCCGAATTCTCTGCAGCACGGCATAAATATCCTTCTCGAACTCGATGGAAAAAGGACACTTTTTCTTGTTCAAAACGATCAGGGGTACTGCGTTGACTGGCTCTTTGAAGACCAATTTCCACAGGTATATCAAGTATTAGTGTTAGGTCAGGGCGTAATTCTTTTTGAACTAACTGCTCAAGATGAGCGATAAGCTTTTGGTCCATCCCGCGGCCAAAGCCCTGATAGGCATAGGTCGCATCGGTAAAGCGATCACACACTATCCATTTCCCCATAGTGAGAGCGGGAACAACCACCTTATTCAAATGCTGAGCACGGCCGGCAAACATTAACAATAATTCGGTAGTATCACAGACAGTTTCAGCTCTGGGCGTTAATAATAACGATCTTATTTCTTCCGCCAAAGGCGTGCCACCTGGTTCTCTTGTTGATGAAAATTCTACTCCCTTTTCTGACAACCAATTCTGAATAAACGCGATATTAGTGGTCTTGCCTACCCCTTCGGTACCCTCAATTGTTATAAATTTACCTTGCATTGAATATCCGCTTTTTATCTGAATTACTTAGGCGATGACTGATAGTTTTTATTACGTTGCTGAATTTGATACTTTTGAACTGCCTCATTATGCTCCTCAAGTGTACTTGAAAAGTAATGTCCACCATCACCTCTGGCGACAAAATATAGACTTGGGCCCTGCTCTGGATGAAGTGCTGCATAAATCGCTCTTGCACTTGGCATCGCAATTGGGGTTGGCGGCAAGCCGTCAATGATATAAGTATTATAGGCGGTTGGCCTCCTGAGATCAGCTCGGGTGATGTTACCACGATAACTATCTGCCATACCATAAATCACTGTCGGGTCAGTTTGTAACCGCATTCCCAGTGCTAGGCGTCGAACAAAAACCCCAGCGATAATAGGCATTTCGCTAACCAGTCCAGTCTCTTTTTCAATAATTGACGCCATAATAAGCGCATCGTATGCGGACTCATAGGGTAGATCGACAGCCCTTAACGCCCACTCTTTTGCCAGCGTAGACTGCATCCTACGATAAGCTTGCTTAATTATATCTATCGCGGAGCTCGTTGATGTATAGCTATAGGTATCTGGAAATAACCACCCTTCTGGATTGGCCTCAGTCAACCCTGCACGCCGCAAAAGTTCCTTAGGGCCTAATGCGATATCCTTCTCGAATTGCGCAATCTGACCAAGATGGCTTATCCACATCTGAAAAGACCAACCCTCAGGAAAGGTAATAGCGTGCTGGATCACTTCCCCACGATTAAATTTTCGTAATAGTGTCATAGGGGTATCATTGGTTTCGATCGAATATTCTCCGGCTCTAACCGTAGTTTTTTGAAACAATATGGCATAGATCGAGATTAACTGAGGGTATCTAATGATCCCTTCTGCGCGCAGCTGTCGATTAATCTCGCCAAGCCGGCCACCAGGCGGCACATCCCATAAAACTGATTGATCATTTGACGCTGACAAATCAACAGGACTGTTAAGAACAACCATAGATACTCCATACAACCAACCAGCAGTAACAAACCCTGCTAATGCCGACCATGCTGAAAAGCTCAAAACAAGTCGTTTCATTGGAAACAAGGGAATGCTGTACTGAGCGCGCACTGAAGTGATCTAGTCGTTTTACCTATTTTATAATCCCTCATGATACCTTCGCCTTGACTAATACCAACCACAGGAACAATACCTCTAATTGAGTTACAAATAAATAATTCCTCAGCACTAGCTAAATCACGTTGAGACACTGATGCTTGGCTAACAAATAGGTTCTGCTCAGCAAAGAGTATTTCGATTAGTAATGAGCGCATAACGCCAGCAACACCAACGAACTCAAGGTCTGGGGTGACCCAGCCACTAGTGCTATTATAAAGAAAAATATTAGCTGAGGTAGTCTCAATAAGGCAGCCGTGGTCGTCATACATAAGTCCATCTGAACAGTCTGGTGGATGCTGCTCATTGCGCCCGATTATCTGATCCAGTCTGTTCAAGTGTTTGATTCCCGCCAAAACTTTATTGCGCGGAAGTCTGTGTTGACAACACCACAATTTTATACCGACCTCTCTTTGATCTAATATATTGGTGGGCAAATCATTTTTTATGACCACAATTTGATTCTTACAGTTAATGGGATTTTGATAGCCAATCCCCCCTACACCGGCAGTCACTATAAGTTTTAATACACACTTCTCTGACTGCTGCGCAGCTAACATAGCACAGGCCTTACTAACAACAGCGGCCAATTCTTCTATATCAATCGGTACCTGCAATCGCGT
>DNBN01000110.1:0-5518 GCA_003491845.1 Porticoccaceae bacterium
TTGTTAGATTGTTAGATTGTTAGATTGTTGTAAAGTGAAAAGATGACATGAGTTTGTTTATAACGTCATCGAAGTTGGTTCAAATAGTTGTAGCCACACTGACTATATCGCAGCCGGTTTCGCGCTCTATCAAACTACAAATTGTGAATTCCCTAAACCTCGATGACGATTGATTAGTGGCTATAAAAAAGACTAATATGGTGTTATCTTCGAGACCTGAATGAGGAATTTACGGCTATGAATAAGCTCCTAATAAAAAGTATTGCACTACCTATTGCCCTAGTTGGCACGCTGTTTTGTTGCACAGTTGTAGCTTCGCCAAAGGACTACTATAAGAGTATAGATGCCCATCAAAAGCAGTTTGAAAAAGTTGCATTAGATCTTTGGAATTTTGCTGAGTTGGGTTATCAAGAGACGCAAAGTGCTGCACGCTTGCAAGAAGAGCTTGTTAAAGAAGGGTTTACGGTGAGCTCAGGTATAGCCGATATACCCACTGCTTTTAAGGCAGAATATGGCACCGATGGGCCAGTGATTGGTATTATGGGGGAGTTTGATGCTTTGCCAGGTATTGCGCAAAGCGCTTCTCCATTTAAAGAAATAATTGATAATAGTACAGGTGCGGGACAGGCCTGTGGGCATCATTTATTTGGTGCAGGTTCTGCATGGGCCGCAGTGGCAATCAAAGAATGGTTAGTGGCTAACAACATGCCAGGTAGGATTATTTTTTACGGCACACCAGCAGAAGAGGGTGGGTCAGGTAAGGTCTATATGGCCCGAAGTGGTACTTTTGACAATGTCGATGTGATGTTGCATTGGCATCCCAGTTCATCTAATCATGCTAGTCCGCGTTCTACGAATTCTAACATGTCTGGAAAATTCACCTTTAAAGGTATATCCGCTCACGCTGCAAGTGCCCCTCACAAAGGCCGTTCTGCGTTGGATGGTGTTGAAGCAATGAATATGATGGTCAATATGATGCGCGAACATGTTCCCCAAGATTCTCGTCTCCATTATGTCATCACCAAGGGTGGCCTGGCGCCAAATGTTGTGCCGGATCTTGCTCAGGTTTATTACTATGTTCGCCATCCACGACGACAGGTTGTCAAAGAGTTATTTGCTCGGGTTGTTGATACCGCTAACGGAGCTGCGCTGGGCACAGGCACGACCATGAGTTACGAGGTTATGCATGGAAACTATTCCTTACTGCCTAATGAAACGTTGCAGAGGGTAATGCAGTCTGAGTTAGAGGCCTTAGGTGGTGTAACTTACTCTAACGAAGAACAAAAATATGCTGAAACAATTTATAAAACCCTTGTGCAGCCCTCAGGTAAAATAGGAGATCAAGAAAACGTTGCTCCCTACAAAAGAACACATGGTTATGGATCTACTGATGTAGGCGATGTTAGTTGGCTGATACCTACCGGAGGTATTAGTGTGGCTACCTGGGTGCCAGGTACGGCAGCACACTCTTGGCAGGCTGTTGCCGCTGGTGGAACCACGATTGGTTTAAAAGGAACTAAGCTAGCTGCTAGTGCGCTAACTGCAACTGCGTTACGGATATTTAAAAATCCTGAGATTGCAGAACAAGCAAAAAGAGAACTACAGAATGCCGTAGGACCTAATTTTAATTACAAAGCATTACTTGGCGATCGCAAGCCACCGTTAGATTATCGCATGAACTGAATGATCATCTAGAAAACAGAGCAGTCCCATGGCGTAAAAAGGGAGTTACTTTGCCGCCTGACGCCATTGTTTGGTCAATGCTGTGAGCTTCTGCTGACCCCTGTGGTAATAAATAATCTGCGGCCTCGTCTAGTAGAAAGATGTATTTATTTTTTCATGACAAGCTATAACGAATATACAATCTCTAGGCCTTGGCGCTGGGTCGTTCACTTACCTGGCTGTACCATCTATTGAGGTTCTCAAAATCTGCAGGAATAGGCTTCTTGACCCATTTTGCGAAGTCGATACACACCAGAGCGCTAATATCAGCTACTGAAAAGTAATCACCGATCATATATTGAGTAGACGCAAAGTGGTCATCCAAGCCTTTGAAAAAGTGGTCTAACCTAGCCAAACCCCGTTCGGCTAGTTCAGGAATTTGAGCGTAATTATGAGGCCCTGGCAACGCTCTATTTTTCATTCCGGGCGTTGAATTTCGAAAAGCTTCAGCAACAGCTGACAAACCATTCATTACAATTTGATTATTGGCTGACTCTACTAATGCACGCTCTGCGGGTGTGCGTCCATAAAGGGGTGGTTCTGGATAAATTTCTTCAAGGTAGCTACAAATAGCATTTACCTGGCTAATGCTGGTGCCATCATCTAACACCAGTAAGGGTACTTCGGATAATGGCGTAATACTTTTGTAGGCATCAGAAAACTGTTCTCCAGAGCCAAGATCAACTTGAATAGTTTCAATATTAATGGCTTTTTCTGCCATTAAAATGCGCACTCTTCGAGGGCTTGGTGCGGTTTTACAATCATAGAATTTCATATTTTCTTCCTCGGTTTCAAGGGGTTGCTAACTTGGGTAGTTCCAAGTGTTTCAGTCGTCGCTGGATAGATTTTTGAATACTGGTAGTATCAAGACCTATGGCGGTTAGCTGTTCGCTATGGCTACCATGCTCAATAAGTTTATCTGGAAGGCCTAACTGCAATACAGGCATAACGATACCTTGGCGCGCTAGAAATTCAATTACAGTGGAGCCTGCGCCGCCAGCAATAGCATTTTCTTCGAGGGTTACTAATAAACTATGATGCTGTGAAAGCGCAGTAATAAGCTCTTCATCTATAGGTTTTACAAAGCGCATATCGACAACTGTTGCATTTAATGTATTACCTACGGTCATCGCTGAACCTAGCAGTGTGCCAAAATTTAGAATAGCCACTGCGACACCCTCTCGTTTAATGACGCCTTTACCAATGGGTAATTCCTTCATTTCAGACGCTATCATGCTCCCTGGCCCAGTCCCTCTGGGGTACCTGACTGCCGCAGGACCTTTATGCATATAGCCGGTGTATAGCAGTTGTCTGGTTTCATTTTCATCAGAGGGAGCCATTAATAGCATATTTGGAATGCAGCGAAGGTAACTAATATCGTACGCACCAGCATGAGTTGCGCCATCTTCTCCCACTAGTCCAGATCGATCTAGAGCGAAGAGTACATCAAGGTTTTGGATCGCTACATCATGTATGAGCTGATCATAAGCCCGCTGTAAAAATGTCGAATAGATCGCTACAACTGGCTTTAACCCCTCACATGCCATTCCCGCAGCAAGGGTTACTGCATGTTGTTCAGCAATGGCGACATCTTCATAACGATCAGGAAAACGATCGGCAAAATTATTCATGCCAGAGCCCTCGCACATGGCGGGGGTAATACCGATAAGTCGCTTATCGATCTCTGCCATGTCGCATAGCCAATCCCCAAATACTTGTTGATACTTAGGTTTTGATATTTTTGGTGCTGTTGTAATAGCTTCAACCACAGGCTGCTTGGGTTCAATTTTGTTCAGCGCATGATAGCCCACAGGATCGCTTTCCGCAGGCGCAAAGCCCTTACCTTTGTGCGTTATAATATGCAGCATGACTGGACCCTTAATCGCTTTAAGGTTCGTCAGAGTCTGCACCAGTAGAGGTAAGTCATGGCCATCAATGGGCCCAATGTAGTAAAAACCTAGCTCTTCAAAAATAGTAGCCGGAGACACCATGCTCTTCATATACTCTTCGGTACGGCGAACAAAATTCTTTGCATGAGGTAGCGAGCGCAAGGCTTTTTTACCACTCTCTCGCAGCTGATTATAGAATTTACTAGCCCATAATTTAGAGAAATAAGTCGACAAACCACCGATGTTCTTAGAGATAGACATTTGGTTGTCGTTGAGCACCACCAGCAGATCTTTATCAACATGAGATGCATGATTGATAGCTTCAAAGGCCATTCCAGCAGTCATAGCGCCATCACCAATAATAGCGACTGTTTTACGATCTTCTTCAAGATGATCTGAGGCCAATGCCATGCCTAAGGCGGCGCTAATAGAGGTACTGGAATGACCAACCCCAAAGGTATCAAAGGGGCTTTCTGAACGTTTTGGAAAGCCCGATAAACCATCCTTTTGCCGCATGCTAAGCATTTGTTCACGACGACCCGTTAAAATTTTATGCGGATAGGTTTGGTGGCCTACATCCCAGACCAGTCTGTCATTGGGGGTGTTGTATACATAGTGCAGTGCTACGGTTAATTCAGTGACCCCAAGGCCTGCCCCGAAGTGACCACCTGTTTTGCCCACGCAGAACAGCATAAATGAGCGCAATTGATCGGTGAGAGCTAATAGCTCTTGAGGACCAAGCTGGCGCAGATCTTCAGGGCTCTCAATACTATCTAGTAATGGGGTCTCTGGTCTGCTTAACGGAATTTCGGTATAGGTCTTTGGCATTTAGGCGGTGCTTTAATATGTCCGGTTAGATGACTGATCTTACACCAAAATTGATGTTTAATAATCACGATTAACAATAAAATTACCCAGAAAACGCAGTGTCGCTGCCTTTTCGCTAAAAATATCCAGTGATTCTATACTCTGCGAATACAGATCAGCTGCTTGTTGTTTGGCTTCTACTATTCCCAGTAGCGAGGTATAGGTAGGTTTTCTATTAGCCAGGTCGGATCCCTGTCGCTTACCCAATTGTAGGGTAGAGCTTTCAACATCTAAGATGTCGTCTTGAATTTGGAAAGCTAGTCCAATAGATTGGGCAAAATCACTTAGAGCGGCAAGTTGTTTTCGATCAGCTTGGCCTGTAGCCACAGCGCCCATAAGTACACTTGCCTCGATTAAAGCACCGGTTTTATGCGCATGCATAAACTTGAGTTCCTCTAAAGACAAAGCATTGCCTGTACCTGCTAAGTCTATTGCTTGGCCAGTAGCCATTCCTGAGCAGCCGCCTAAAGTGGACAATAATCGTAATAATTCAACGGTATTATCTGCAGATACACCATCAATTCTTGCTAGGGTTTCAAACGCTAATGCCTGGAGTGCATCTCCTGCAAGTATGGCGGTCGCCTCATCATATTGAATATGACAGGTGGGTGCTCCACGGCGTAAATTATCATTGTCCATGGCTGGTAAATCATCATGAATCAGTGAATAAGCATGGATCATTTCAATAGAGGCAGCTACGACGCTAGTGGCTTGAGTGGTTTTGTCAATCGCTTCAGCGGCGGCGAAACATAATAGTGGCCGGATGCGTTTGCCACCATTGAAAACAGAATATCGCATTGCGGAAAACAAACGCTCGGCAGGACCCTGTGGACTAGGCAAGCTGGTTTCTAGCTGCTGATTAACCTGTTCATTATACTGTTTTAGCGTTTCATTCATGAGGTATAACTCTTTTCATTTCAAACTTCAGAGCTATAGTGTTCGCTTACTAACTCATTACCTTCACGGGTTAATGTCTCTACTCGCTGTTCGGCCTCTTTTAAGGCTTTTTGACAGTCTCTGGCAACCTTAATGCCTTGTTC
>DNBN01000110.1:5733-5888 GCA_003491845.1 Porticoccaceae bacterium
AAAAGATTGCATGGATTCCTCTAAGCTGAGGTCGCCGCTTTCTAAAGAGGCGACCAGAACCTCAAGATTTTCTAGTTGTTGTTCAAAATCAATCGCTTTAGCTTTCTTACTCACGTGGTTTTACCTTTTGTTCTTATGAAAAACGAATCACTACT
>DNBN01000110.1:6182-6413 GCA_003491845.1 Porticoccaceae bacterium
CGTAACACTAACCAACCCTCTGGCTATGGTCAATCACCAATAGTTAAGAGTTACTTATTAGTTATGCATACGCAGTTCTGTACAGATTATATTAGTTGGTTAAAAACCCTGTGCGAAAGTGAGTAATATGAGCACTGGACAAAAGAACTTTACATAGACCGGCCATATTTTCCAAAATAGTCCCATTTCAACCGTGGGATTACCACTTTTAAGTTCTTCAAGAATACTGTT
>DNBN01000110.1:6668-8068 GCA_003491845.1 Porticoccaceae bacterium
TTAAGTTCTTCAAGAATACTGTTGCGGTAGAAAACCCATCCGGTAAAGATACACAGCATCATACTTAATAGGGGTTGGGCGCGTTCTGTGGTAAGTGTAATAACGAATCCAAACAACACATCAAAGTTGAGACAAATTAGGGCACTGATGCTAAATATGATGGCCCCTACTATCCAGGTTGCTTTCTTTCGATTTACCTTGTGTGCCTCAACTGCATAGGAGACTGGAACTTCAAGCATTGATATTGACGAGGTTACCGCAGCGATAGACATCAATACAAAAAAAGCAAAACCAACAAAATATCCTGCAGCACCCATACCCTCGAATAAAGCGGGAAGCACCTGAAAAATCAGATCTGGGCCAGCGATTAAATTACCACTTGCAGCATAAATAGTGACGCCTAGATGTTGCGCAACAAACATTGCCGGTAGCACTAGAAGGCCTGCTAAAAAAGCGACCGAGGTATCGGTAAGTGTTACTAAAACGCCCACTGTAGGTAGGTCTTCATCTGCGCGAATGTAGGATCCGTACACCAACATAGTACCGACGCCTAAAGACATTGAGAAAAAAGCTTGTCCCATTGCACTGACGATTAAATCGGGATTGGTGATTTGTGAAAAGTCAGGCACTAAATAATGTTGCAACCCCTCCATGGCGCCTTCTTGGGTTAGCACGTAGAAAATAAGTGAGATCATTAGCACAAATAGCGAAGGCATCAAGCGGCTGGACCATTTTTCGATGCCCTGTTCTACTCCCGCACTGATGATAAAAATAGTGAGTAATACAAAGAGTGCTGCAAAGCCAATATTACGCGCCAAACTAAAGTCTGTGAACCATTGACTAAGATCACTCAACCCAACAGCAAGGGTTATGGGTTCTAGCATAAAGGCGATCATCCAGCCGGCAACAATACTGTAGAAGCTAAGAATTAATCCCGCAGTGATCATGCCGCCAATACCAGCGAATCGACCTATAACTTTGGCGCTTTGCCCCGCTGAAATGGTTTGCAGAGCGCTTACCATATTAGAGCGTGTGTGGCGCCCAATAATCAGTTCTGCCATAAGTGCTGGATAAGCCAGTAAAAATGCCAGTACAAAGTACATGAGCACAAAGGCGGCACCACCGTTTTCCGCAGCATTGGTAGGAAAACCCCAGATATTACCCAATCCAACTGCTGAACCTGATGCAGCAAATATAAACGCTAAGCGAGAAGAAAATTGACCTCTTTGCATTATGGTATTCCGTATAATTCTTGTTTTAGCAAGAGTCTAGGTGATTCAGCCAGTAAATTCGACTAAAAAAGCCCAAAAACCAGCAATCAACACAGTTTTCTCAATAGTGTTCTTACTATTGATCAGTGGTGTGCTAATATCAACACTCAGGGGGGCGTTCTGGATTCG
>DNBN01000172.1 GCA_003491845.1 Porticoccaceae bacterium
AAAAAAGGGAAAAAATATAGCCGACTATTTCTAGTTCTAACTTACGCTTTTGCTGATAATTTTTTATCAGCTGGTTTTGACGGATTGTCTTTAGATAAAAATTATTTCTTTCAGTGTTTACTAGAAGCGTTAAACTACCACGTAATAAACCAGAAGTGTTTTGGAGTTCAAGGCCATATGTTTACGCGATCATCGATTTATTCGGAGTTACTTTATAAAGGGTTTAAGTACACAGTTTATGGTCTATTATTGCTCAACATTGGTTTTTTCTACCAAGAAGAATCTCTAGCTATTGAGCAGACTTTTAGTGGCGGTATAAGCGTTGGTGATATTATTCAAGGCTACGCAGCTACCATTGACACTGCGGCCTGGGTCCTGTTATTACTTTTATTTGAGTTTGAAACCTCGTTACTAAAGCCGCAGACATTGCTTCGGTCCGATATTAGAGCAAGTTTCACGTTAGTGCGCATATTCAGCTATGGTTTTATTGGCTATGCATTTTATGGTTATTTTACCAAAATGTTATTTATTAATGGCATTAGTCCGCTTGTCATAGACGATGTATGCCATTTGGTGGGACAAAATTTTGCAGTCATTGATACCTTAGACCAGTACCCTACGCTGAGTGAGAATAATTGTGGCGCGTTAAATAATCAGCCGGTATTTCAGCTTAACCAACAAACTATAATTGGTAATGCTGGCCAGTGGGCGGCAATTCAATGGTTGGCAATGGTAGATGTTATCAATTCTATTACGTGGATTACCGTAGTGATCATTCTAGAGATAGATGTCAGGCTTCAGCAGCAAGATCGTTTTGAGGGATTGGTTGTATCGGTGAGTAGAAATATTAAGCTTGTTCTTTATGGAATTTTACTTGGTGCCGCCACTTACTGGGGTTTTCTTGGTGATTTTCTGGACTTTTGGGACGCCTTTATGTGGCTTCTTGCGTTCTTTTTTATTGAAATTAATATATTCAAAGACGAAAAGCCAGCAGTAGAGGCGCAATAATGAGTCAGCTTTTAGCTACAATAGCCAAAATTAATTTGGCAATACAGCTGAGCTTGCCCTGGTCATTGGTGAGTCGAATCTCCCAAACATGGGACCGTTTACCCAAATGAATTGGTCGCGCTGTACCAGTTACCAAGCCAGAGGACACTGGGCGCAAATGCGTGGCGCTTACCTCTTGCCCCATACATAGATAGTGCTCTGTATCTATTACATGAGCACCTGCCATTGAACCTAGGGTTTCAGCAAGCACAACGTTTGCACCTCCATGAACAATGCCATAAGGCTGAAAGGTTCTGCTATCAGCAGGCATGGTACCTGTAAGATAATCATCACCCACATCAATCATTTTAATACCCAAGTGATGATCTATTGTGCCTTCACTCATTTGATCCATTAATGATGGATCAGGTCTTCGATGCCAAATAGCTACCATGATAGGTCCTCCATTATAAGTTTATGCCTTGAGACGCTTATGCTTAACTCGTGTTGGTTGAGCATCGCCGCCACTACGCTTTACAAAATCCTCATGATACTCACTGTAGCTCCCTTCAAAAAAGACGACTTCGCTGTTATCTTCATAAGCAAGAGTGTGGGTTGCAATGCGGTCTAAGAACCATCGATCGTGAGAGATTACTAGCACGCAACCAGGGAATGAAAGTACCGCCTCCTCAAGGGCTCGAAGCGTTTCAATATCTAAGTCATTGGAAGGTTCATCTAGCAGAAGTACATTGGCGCCCTGTTTCAGGGTATTAGCTAGATGCAGTCGACCACGCTCTCCACCGGATAGCTGACCTACGCGTTTTTGCTGGTCTGTACCTCGGAAATTAAATCGACCAGCATAGGCTCTAGAAGATACCTCATAATTGCCTATCTTCAGTATGTCATGACCGCCTGAGATGGCCTCCCAAACGGTATTGTCATCATCAAGAGAGTCTCGGGTTTGCTCAACATAGGCAACTTTTACTGATTCACCAAGAGAGATAGTTCCGCTGTCCGGCTGCTCGGTACCGGCAATCATCCTGAACAACGTGGACTTACCCGCACCATTACCACCAATAATGCCTACTACAGCGCCCTTAGGTATAGACAATGAAAGTTGATCTATCAACAATTCTTCACCATAGCCCTTACTGACTTTGTCTAAAATAATCACCTTGTCGCCCAGCCGCTCACCTGGGGCAATATAAATTTCGTTAGTCTCATTACGAGCTTGAAACTCTTGAGAATTAAGCTCGTCAAAACGCGCAATACGAGCCTTGTTTTTAGCTTGCCGGCCTTTGGGATTTTGTCGCACCCACTCTAATTCTTGTTTGATGGCTTTTTGACGGGAAATTTCTTGTTTCGATTCTGTTGCTAAACGACGGTTTTTGCCTTCTAACCAAGCAGAGTAGTTGCCTTCGTAGGGAATTCCATGTCCTCGATCAAGTTCAAGAATCCAACCAGCTACATTATCCAAAAAATATCTATCATGGGTTACAGCAACCACTGTACCCGCATATTCTTCGAGGAATTTTTCTAGCCAAAAAACAGATTCTGCATCTAAGTGGTTAGTCGGTTCATCTAGAAGTAACATATCGGGGCGAGAAAGTAGCAGCCTGCAAAGTGCAACACGACGTTTTTCGCCGCCAGAGAGCGAGGTCACGTTTGCATCCCATGCGGGCAATCGCAATGCGTCTGCAGCTATGTCCAATGAATGATCAAGATTATGTGCATCCCACGCCTCAATGATGGCCTCTAAATCACCTTGTTTTTTCGCCAACGCATCAAAATCGGCATCCGGTTCGGCATAATCTAGATAGACCTGGTCCAATGCCTTAAGAGCATCTACTGCCTCGCGCATACCATCTTCGACATTACCACGTACGTCTTTAGCAGGATCTAAAAGGGGCTCTTGTGCCAGGTAGCCAATTTTAATACCTGGCATTGGACGAGCCTCACCTTGAAATTCTTTATCTAGAGCGGCCATGATTTTCAATAGGGTAGACTTGCCAGAACCGTTGAGACCTAAAACGCCAATTTTTGCGCCAGGAAAAAAAGATAATGAAATATCTTTGAGAATTTGTCTTTTGGGTGGAACAACCTTGCTCACCCGATTCATTGTGTATACGTACTGCGCCAACTTAAAATCCCTTCAATAATGCGGTCTGTAGACCGACTAAAAACCTTTGGATAACTTTTGGATAACTTTCTCTAAGACCCAATATGCAATTCTGTACCCATTCAAGCGTGCGATTATACACTCATACCTGATAAAAAATATGTTAGTTAACTAACATTATTTGTATGGGTTCAGTCGGTTTGTAAAGACCGAAAGATAGAGTTAAGTAAATGTATAAATAACCTTTGTTCTTTGATTGAAAGAGAAGGTTATGATAACTGACAAGACATATAGAAGTGAGATAAACCAAATGACGGTCTATTCTAACGGAAACTCAACGAATAAAAAATCAGATGTTAACTAAATTAATGTCAACAGCACTATTGATGAGGCCTTCATGGTGAAAGCCTTGCTGTTCTCAAAATCGATAGCATGGTGCTAAAGGGTACTAAAAGACATACCGGCATGCGCGCTTAAGCGATCTATTAGTTGATCACCCATAGCTGTGGCTGGAGTCCAAAATCCACCCCCACGCTGTTCTTGGGAGACATCAAATGCTAGGCACAAACTTGCCTGGGCTAACATTTTAGCTGTGCAGCCATATCCTGGATCTTGATCCCCTGTTACCTTTACTTGTAGCTGTTGGCTGTCCAGCGTCTTACCCAGTAAATTAATATCAAAGTAGCCAGCTAACTGGGCTTCAGGACTTGGCCCTTCGCCTGGTTTAGGAAGAACAAAGCGCTCTAGTAGTGAGCGAATCGGACTGATAATAACTCCAACCGCAAATAAACCAAGACCTAAGGTCATACCAATGGCAGCCAGTCGGCCCTTAAAACCTTTGCCTGTTAGCACCTGCTCTTGATATAAAAAGCTATCGCCATAGGCCATATTTTCCAACATATTTGATCGAAGTACGACACGTGCATTAATGGCCTCCATAATAAAGGGTGCGCTCCAAGCCTGAAAATCTTCATCATAGGTGGGTGTTTTAATGCTTATCTGAGTTTGCTCGAAGTCTGATCGTTCTGGACACAAAACATAGGGATTATTCATCTCTTTGCGTAATACTGGGTCGGCTTTTGCAGCTTTCACAGCCTCGATCATGCTAGCCAGAGTTCCCCCTGATGCGCCACCTTTCATAGCGTTTACTGCAAGTTTAATAGACTTAAAATAACCACCATATCGTTTTTTTCCCTGCTGCTGTAAAAAATGCACGCCTAGATCTGATGGAATGGAGTCAAACCCACAACAGCTAACGATACGCGCGCCAGATTTTTTAGCTGCATCGCCATATTGAAGAATCATTCGTTTAATCCAATAAGCCTCACCACATAGATCACAATAATCGGTGCCATTCTCAGCGCAGGCTTTTACCAAAGCATCCCCATAAAGCGCATAAGGGCCAACGGTTGTGGCGATCACCCGCGCAGATTTAGCTAAGTCTGATAGTGCATTGGGATCCTGCGCGTCAGCAATTATGGTTGGCAATGCTTGAGCATTACTACCTATGGATACTTTGAGATCCTCAAGCTTTGATGCTGAGCGCCCTGCAATAGCCCAACTAACGTTCTTACCAACACCTATGTGCTGGACAAGATAGTTTGTTAGAATTTGGCCAACGAAACTGGTGGCACCATATACAATTATGTCGAAAGATCGTTCAGTCATAGTTATTATACGTCCCTTATTGAGCGTTTGCTTGCTGGGTGTTTTAACTCCAGCATCTTTTGGTTAGTATGCTGCTTATGTCTCCATCACTCAACCAACTACCTATACTTTACTCGTTTCGACGTTGCCCATACGCAATTCGAGCACGGATGGCCCTTACCCATTGTAAAATAGCCTTTGAACTCAGAGAGGTACTTTTAGCTAAAAAGCCTAATGCTTTATGGCTAGCATCCGCCAAGGGCAGCGTGCCTGTGCTAGTTCTCCAAGATGGCGAGGTGTTAGATGAAAGTTTAGATATTATGCGTTGGGCGATCAATCGTACTTATTCACAACCTCTTGACCCACATAATTGGGGTGTAGGGAACATAGATAGTGATGTTTTAATGCTGCTTGAAAAAAACGATGGAAACTTTAAGTATGCTCTTGATGGATACAAATATGGGCGCTCTAGTAGCGTTAAAACGCAGCAGATGTTTCGTTCTGATGCTGAGATTTTTATAGCTGAGCTCGATGCTCGATTATGCCAACAAAACTTTCTTGGCGGAGACAATATGAGTCTTGTGGATGTTGCGATTTTCCCTTTTATTCGCCAATTTGCTGCGGTGGAACCTCTATGGTTTGAACAACGGCCTTATTTGGCACTACGCCAGTGGTTATCTGGTTTTTTAGCATCAGAGTTATTCCTTAGTGTTATGGATAAATACCCTATTTGGACAGAATGCGACCATAGTCAATAAAACCGCATTAGCTCATATAGGCATACCTGTGGGGCTGAAGATGCTGGCAGAAGGAGCAAATTTTTAACAAAATAATCCTAATAAGTTGTTATCATGCTGTCCCCGCTACAAATCGTATGCCTCAAGGCCAACCTCAGCGCAACCAACTGACGCGACAGGTTCTCGAAATAGATGCGTTAACTGTTACCAAGGAATATTCATGTTCGGTTTTTTTGAGCGCCTTATAGACCCTTTTCCGAAGGAATCTGCCCAGCAGCCGCCGTCGGGGGTTTACCAATTTTGCCGTTATTACACTCAAGGTATGGAGCCTTGGTTACTGATTATGGCTACCCTAACGGCGATTACTGCCATTTCTGAGGCATTACTATTCGGTATTCTTGGTCAAGTGGTGGATTGGCTAACAGCTAGTGATCCCAGTACTTTTGTCGAGGAGTCAGGATTATATTTGCTGGTTATGGGAATATTTATGATGGTGGTAATTCCTTTTGCTAATGGAATGCGCTCTTTGATTGTTCACCAGACTCTCATGGGTAATTTTCCAATGAAGGTTAGATGGCAGGCGCATCGTTATTTGCTCAATCAAAGCTATGGCTTTTTCCAAACTGAATTTAGTGGTCGCATTGCGACTAAGGTAATGCAAACCTCTTTGGCGGTTCGCGACACCGTTATGAAACTATTAGATGTATTGCTGTTTGTGGTGATTTATATGGCCACAGCTATTGCACTGGTTGCCACTGCAGACCCAAGGCTTTGTATTCCTTTGTTGGTATGGCTTGTGTTGTACATTTTTATTCAGCGCTATTTTGTTCCAAAAATGAAAAAAATAGCTATGGTGCAAGCAGATGCTCGATCATTAATGACGGGTCGAATTGTGGACAGCTATACTAATATTATCACTCTTAAATTATTTTCTCATAACACGCGTGAATCTGAGTACGTTCGCGACGGAATGAGTGAGTTTCTAGATACCGTACATCCACAGATGCGGTTGGTTACCAAACTCAATATTTCATTGTGGTCGTTGAATATGTCCCTAGTGTTTTCCACTGCAGCACTGGGTATTTATTTATGGATCAATGGTGCTATTACCCCAGGTGCTATTGCTATTGTAATGAGTCTGGCGATTCGGCTAACAGGTATGTCCCATTGGATTCTTTGGGAAATCAGTAGTCTGTTCGAAAATATTGGTACTGTACAAGATGGCATCAATACTCTCTCGGTACCTAATGTAGTAGTGGACAAAGCAAATGCAAAACCTTTATGTGTGGTCAAAGGAGAGATCGATTTTTCGGCTGTGAATTTTAGTTATAACCCTCAGACGTCAGTATTTACAGATTTAGACTTTAATATCCCCGCTGGTCAAAGGGTAGGCATTGTCGGCCGCAGCGGCGCTGGAAAATCTAGTTTAGTGAGTCTGTTGTTGCGCTTTTATGATATCCAAAATGGCAGACTGACGATTGATGGACAAAATATCGCTGATGTTCAGCAGGAAAGTTTACGAGCCAATATTGCTATGGTTACGCAGGACACCTCACTGTTACATCGTTCAGTACGTGAGAACATTATGTTTGGCCGGCCCGACGCCAGTGAAGAGGAAATGATTAGAGCGGCTCATAGAGCTGAGGCCCATGAGTTTATATTATCACTTCGCGACAGTGTTGGAAGGCGTGGTTATGATGCCCACGTAGGTGAGCGTGGTGTGACGCTTTCAGGTGGACAACGTCAGAGAATAGCCATTGCGCGAGTATTGCTAAAAGACGCCCCTATTGTGGTATTAGATGAAGCTACTTCTGCTCTAGATTCCGAGGTGGAAGCCTCTATTCAACAAAGTTTATATGAATTGATGTCCGGTAAAACCGTCATTGCTATCGCACACCGCTTATCTACAATTGCCGCCATGGATCGACTTATCGTGTTCGATGAGGGAAAGATTGTTGAGCAGGGTACACATCATGAGCTCTTGGCGAAAAATGGCGTCTATAGTAAATTGTGGGGCCTCCAGTCGGGTGGCTTTCTTGGGTTTGAATAATTTATGATTTCTCTTATAGATGTTGAGTTGCGTCGTGGCGTTAAGTTATTGCTAAAGGACGCCGAATTGATTATTCATCCTGGTCAGCATATCGGCATTATCGGTGCCAATGGCAGTGGAAAATCCAGCTTATTTAAATTATTAATGGGCCAGGTAGCCGCTGATGCTGGAGATATGTCTATTCCTGCAGACTGGCGTATTGCACATATGGCTCAAGAATTGGCTACCTCAGATCGCAGTGCATTAGATTTTGTGATTGACGGCGACCCTCTTCTGCGGAAGATTGAGGCAACGATCGAAAAAGCGCTATCTGCTGAGGATAATAATACCCTAGCTAATGCCTATGAGCGCATGGATACCATCAATGGATTTGATGCCCACTACCGCGCTGAACAGTTATTACAGGGTTTAGGCTTCCATCAGTCAGAACTGCAACGACCAGTTAATAGCTTTTCTGGTGGTTGGCGAATTCGTTTGAATTTAGCTCAGTCATTGATGAGTCCTTCAGATCTTTTGTTACTAGATGAACCTACCAATCACTTGGACTTAGACGCTACCTTATGGCTTGAGAGTTGGCTCAAGAGTTATGTTGGCACACTACTGATTATTTCCCATGACCGAGACTTTTTAGATAATGTTGTCCGTCGTGTCGTGCATCTAGAACACCAAAAAACTAACAGCTATAAAGGCAACTATTCTGCGTTTGAACGCTTGCGTAGTGAACGTTTAGCGCTGCAACAGGCCAGTTTTGAGAAACAACAAAAACGCAAAAAAGATGTTGAGGCCTTCGTCGCTCGGTTTCGCTACAAAGCGTCTAAAGCCAAGCAGGCGCAGAGTCGTTTGAAAGAACTGCAGCGTATGGACAGTATTGCTCCAGCACATGTGGATTCTCCTTTTTATTTTGATTTTCCGGATGCCCAAAAAGCCTATGGTGCACTTGTCAATATTAGCCAAGCGACCCTAGGCTACCAGGATAAAGCTATACTAAATACCGTCAATTTTGACTTGCAGCCGGGCACGCGTATTGGTTTATTGGGACCTAATGGCGCAGGTAAATCTACACTAATAAACAGTTTGACTGGGGATTTGGATCTTTTGGCGGGCGTGCGTGTTTATGGTGAAAATCTTAAGGTTGGCTACTTTGCGCAGCATCAGTTAGAAGTTCTAGATCTACAAGCTAGCCCGCTTTTACATATCCAGCGAATCAGCCCTAAGGCGACTGACCAAGAAGTCCGCAATTTTCTTGGCGGGTTTGATTTTCATAATGACAAGGCCTTGGACCCTATACAAGCTTTCTCTGGGGGCGAAAAAGCACGTCTTGCACTGGCATTAATTGTTTGGCAAAAGCCCAATTTATTATTACTTGATGAACCAACTAACCACCTAGACGCTGAATCAGTTTTCTGGCTAGAAAAATTTCTCGAAAACTTTTCTGGTACCGTGGTTGCAGTTACCCACGATCGTTATTTTTTGGATAATGTTGCTGGCTGGATTTTAGAATTGGATCGTGGCCACGGTATTCCCCACGAGGGCAATTATTCTACATGGCTTGAAAACAAGGAAAAACGCCTTGAAACCGAGGCCAAGCAAGAAGTTTCACGCCAGCGTGCGCTCAGACAAGAATTAGAATGGGTACGACAGAANNCCAACTAACCACCTAGACTTGGAAATGCGCCATGCATTGACAATGGCTTTGCAGAGTTATGAAGGTGCACTGGTTGTTATTTCTCATGACCGGCATTTATTGAGAAATACAGTCGATGAATTCTACCTTGTGGCAGATGGTGCGGTAAGAGAATTTGATGGTGATTTACGCGATTATCAAAAGTGGTTAAAAGACTTTGTGCGCCCTGTAGAGACTGGTATTAGAGCGACCTCAACGGAGGTAAAAGATA
>DNBN01000112.1:0-259 GCA_003491845.1 Porticoccaceae bacterium
CCCATCGTCAAGACATGTCTGTTCAAACAGCGCTAAATCCAATAAGGCAGAAGGGAGAAAATGATCAGACCCTACTTTTTCTGACATAAACAAGGAGACGTTATGACCCAATAGCTCTTTACACAGATAAGAAAGTGCTAAATGACTACCTAGATCCCTATTTAGTAACAATGTTATGTTCATATTAATATTTTCACTGTTTGTTTATATTTACTTCACCACAAAGTCTATTATGCAGACTCTGTTTGCGGTAGCATTC
>DNBN01000112.1:548-861 GCA_003491845.1 Porticoccaceae bacterium
ACCCAGGAACCATATCCCCGATGGATAGCATAACACTGATCCGCCCAGACGATTGGCATCTACATTTGCGAGACAACCTTGCTCTAGAAACTACCGTTCCCGCTGCGGCTCGTTGCTTTGATCGTGGAATTGTCATGCCTAATCTAACACCGCCAGTAACTACTGTGAGCAGAGCACTCGCCTACCGCGAGCGTATTCTATCGCACACACCTTCTGGGTCTAATTGGCAACCTCTTATGGTGCTGTATCTCACCGATAATACTAGTCCAGACGAGATTCATGCCGCTGCTGAGAGCGGTTTTATTTACGGTTG
>DNBN01000112.1:1223-16172 GCA_003491845.1 Porticoccaceae bacterium
GTGCTACAAATGCATGGTGAAGTAACCTCAGCTGACGTTGATATTTTTGATAGAGAAGCGGTTTTTATAGATCGCCACCTGCGCCCACTGGTTGCTAAATTTCCTGATCTAAAAATTGTCTTAGAGCATATTACAACCCAGCAAGGCGCCGAATTTGTGCTTAATGCCAGCGATAATATTGGCGCTACAATTACACCGCAGCATTTATTATACAATCGCAACCATATGTTAGTGGGGGGTATTCGCCCTCATCTATTCTGTTTACCCATACTAAAGCGTGACATTCATCAACAAGCGCTTATTAAAGCCGCTGTTAGTGGTAATCATAAGATATTTTTAGGCACCGACTCTGCACCTCACACGCAAGACGCAAAAGAGAGTAGTTGTGGCTGTGCGGGCTGCTTTAGCCATCATGCTGCCATAGAAATGTATGCTGAAGTTTTTGACCAAGCAGATGCTATGGATAAACTTGAAGCATTTGCCAGTACCAATGGATGTGACTTTTATGGTCTACCTCGAAACGACTCGACTATACTATTGCTTAGAAAACCATGGAAAATACAAGAAACTGTGGTTTATGAAGGCACCCAATTGATCCCATTGGGTGCCGGTACTACATTAAATTGGGCACTGGTGGAATAATGGAACAGTTAAATCAAAATACAGATACCTTGATGGTCAAACGATTTCGAGGTTTTCTTCCTGTCGTTGTTGATGTTGAAACGGGTGGCTTTGACTCTCATCAAAATGCTTTGCTAGAAATAGCCGCAGTTATTTTAGAGATGGACAGTCAAGGTGATTTACAAATCAAAGAAAGCTACAGTAAAAATATCGAGCCTTTCCCAGGGGCTATCATTGAAGACTCGGCCCTCGAATTTACAGGTATCGATCTCTATGATCCTGACAGAGACCCTGAGGAAGAAGGAGAAGCTTTACGAGAAATTTTTCAACCTATTCGACGAGAAATCTCTCTTACTGGTTGCAGCAGAGCTGTTATGGTCGCTCATAATGCCCATTTTGACCTTGGCTTTGTTAACGCCGCAATTCATCGTAGTCAGATAAAACGAAATCCTTTTCATCCCTTTTCTTGCTTTGACACCTCCACGCTCTCGGGGTTGGCCTATGGTCAAACGGTTCTAGCTAAAGCATGCCAGGCAGCAGCCATCGATTTTGACAACCACGAAGCTCACAGTGCACTGTATGACACTATAAAAACTGCCGAATTGTTTTGTACCATCGTCAATCGTTGGAAAGAATTAGGCGGATGGCCCAGATAGCTTTGAACCAATATTTTTGGCAACTCTTGCAATGGCCCTCGATGTTTTATCCAGTGCAAAGTTTTGTTTGTAACTATAATGGTTTTTTGAACCCTCCTAAGAACGTCACCAGGCGGTATATTTAGGTCAAGCATCTGTCCTTCAAACCTCTATGGAGGATCATTTCTTACTCTGCCAGAGAATGAGAGCTATTAATGGATACAATCCACCAAAGGCCGCTCATTCGTCTCTTATCAGGCGGAATGGTTTTAGCTTATTGCTTTTAACTATTTACTTTTAACTATTTACTTTTCACTACTTACTTTTTGTAACTAAATACTAGCCCCTACTCCACCGTTTATTTAGACCAAAATTCGGCATTTTTAATACCTACAGCTTCAGGATCAAATGTTGGATCAACGCCCGTATCCAGCTGTTTTTCATAGTCTTTAAGGGCCATCAGGGCCGGTTTTTGTAAAATCAAAATAGCGACAATATTCAACCATGCCATGACGCCAACACCAACATCTCCAAGAGCCCATGCTAGATCGGCAGATTTTATACCACCGTACATCACAGAAGTGAGTACCAACCATTTTAAGAAGATCATAAGCCATGGTCGATGAACCGCGCGATTAATATATGTCACATTAGTCTCAGCAATATAGTAGTAAGCCAATATGGTAGTAAACGCAAAAAAGAACAGTGAGATAGCAAGTAAACTAGCACCTAAACCGGGCAATATGGTTTCAAAAGCACTCTGTACATAGACTGGACCTGCATCAACGCCCGCTAACCCGGTATAGAGCATCACACCATCGGGACCCTGAACATTGTAAAGACCGGTCAATAAAATCATAAATGCTGTTGCAGTGCATACAAAGAGGGTATCAATATAGACTGAAAAGGCTTGTACCAAACCCTGCTTGGCTGGGTGCGATACCTCAGCCGCTGCAGCCGCATGAGGTGCTGTACCCTGACCCGCCTCATTAGAATAAATGCCTCGCTTAACGCCCCATTGGATAGCCATACCAATAATAGCGCCATAACCAGCCTCAAAACCAAATGCGCTGTCGATAATCAGACTAAACATAGCAGGAATTTTTTCATAATTGGCCGTCATAACAAGTAACGCAATAAAGATGTAACCCAATGCCATGATCGGAACTACCACTTGGGTAAAGCGTGCAATACGTCTAACGCCACCAAATACAATTAAGGCCACACCGATAGCAATCACAGACGCTCCGATCTCCGGCGGTACTCCCCAAGCATTTTCTACCGCAGCAACGATACTGTTTGCTTGAATACCCGGTAGACAAAAGCCCACGGCCATAATCGTGCAGACTGCAAATAACCAGGCATACCATTTTTGACCCATCGCTTTCTCAATAAAATAGGCAGGTCCGCCACGGTAAAGACCTTTATCATCCTTTTCTTTGTAAATTTGTGCCAAGGTTGCTTCGACATAGGCAGTAGAGGCGCCTAGGAAAGCTACCAACCACATCCAAAAGACCGCGCCCGGGCCACCCATAGCAATAGCCGTAGCAACACCCGCTATATTACCGGTGCCCACACGCCCTGATAGAGAAATGGCGAGCGCCTGAAATGACGATACGCCGGCCTCTGAGCTCTTTCCCTGAAACATGAGCTTTATCATATGCCTGAAATGCCTAATCTGTAAAAATCGCGTACGAATCGAGAAATAAAAACCCGTACCTAAGCATAAATATATAAGCGCCGAACTCCAAATAATGCTATTCAAGTAATTTACAAAAGCGTCCAAAGTATTTCTCCATTATCATTATGATTGAGGGCCTTGTTTGACTGGCTAAACAGTCTTTAGTCTGCTGTTGACCTTTTTCAAGGTAGTTACCGCAACGTTTTAATGTCAAGCCGAAGCGGAAATTCTAACGCGGTTTCCGTGTGTTTTGCCATGATACAGAGTAAATTATCTAAAAACTCTTCTCCCATATCAGTGGTTTTTCGAATCTTCATATCAATGTGACCCAACACTGTTTCATATATGGCGCAGAGCTGCTGTTTTTCATTGAGCATAATCGCAACTAAGTGAATTAATTTTTTATTAACCCGATGCAACCTATAGTGAACCAAAAGTTGCTCATCTAATAAACATTCATGAACATATCTAACATTATCCTCAAGGGTAAAAGAAGAAAATCCAGATGCAAAATAGTTCGCAGAAAAACCCATGTCATGGGTGTAGAAATGCTCAAAGGACTGACCAAATAATTGTGAATAAAATGCAACATTCATATGTCCATTTTGATCACACATAACATCGGTTACTTTAAGCATATGAGCGGTATAAGGAAAAGCCGGCTGAATAGTCATAGTGTCCAAGGAAATATTTTATATAGTCACCAAACTCATACCATTAATAGCAAGAGCCGAGTCATACTAAAGCTGACACTCTGACTATTCTGAGCAGGAAATCTATACTTATTGTAAATGGGTTTAATTTTAAGTCTAAAAAGTATAAGTTAGCATTTTATGCGCTATCAAGGCTACACTTAGTGTGCGTCAAGCATGTAAAATATTGGTTTTCTTATTATCAAAACAGGATCTTTCAATGAGCGACTCCTTTAAAGAGAGTGCCATCAAATACCACACTCACCCATTACCGGGAAAATTGGAAATTAGACCAACAAAACCATTGGCTAATAAGCGTGATCTGTCCCTTGCATACTCACCTGGTGTAGCTCATGCCTGCGAGCTTATTCAAGAAAACCCTACTGATGTGGCCAAAGTGACCTCAAGAGGCAACTTAGTAGGTGTCATTACTAATGGTACTGCAGTATTAGGCTTAGGGAATATTGGAGCATTGGCATCAAAACCAGTGATGGAAGGAAAGGCGGTGCTGTTTAAAAAGTTTGCCAACATTGATGTTTTTGATATCGAAATCAACGAAACAGATGTCGATAAGTTGGTGGATATTATTGCATCGCTAGAGCCCACCTTTGGCGGTATTAATTTAGAAGATATAAAAGCCCCCGAGTGCTTCATGGTGGAGGAAAAACTTCGTGAACGAATGAAGATACCGGTCTTTCATGATGATCAACACGGCACAGCTATTGTAGCCGCCGCCGCGATTTACAATGGCCTTAGAATCGTTGAAAAGAAATTTGAAGATGTGAAGTTAGTTGTGTCCGGGGCTGGTGCAGCAAGTATTGCCTGTGTGGACCTACTGGTTAGCATGGGGTTACAAAAAACTAATGTTCGTATGATTGATCGCACTGGCGTTATCTATAAAGGGCGGACTAAAGGTATGAACCCTTGGAAAGAGGACTATGCCATTGATACCGAAGATCGTACTATTGAAGATGCTATTCAAGACGCAGACTTATTCATGGGATTGTCTGGCCCTGGCGTACTAAATGGTGATTTACTCAAAAAAATGGGTAAAAAACCAATTATTTTGGCTATGTCTAATCCTATTCCTGAAATCATGCCTGAGGATGCTATGGCGGCTCGTCCAGATGCCATTTTAGCAACTGGACGTTCAGATTATCCAAATCAAGTAAATAATGTTTTATGTTTTCCTTTTATATTTAGGGGTGCTCTGGATTGCGGCGCATCAACTATTAATGAAGAAATGAAAATGGCCGCTGTTCGAGCGATTGCAGATTTAGCCACTATGGAGACATCTGATGTGGTTGCTGCAGCCTATGCAGATGAAAAATTGAAGTTTGGGCCTGAGTATCTTATACCCAAAGCCTTTGATCCGAGATTAATAGAAGTAGTGCCAATGGCAGTAGTAAAAGCTGCAATGGCAAGTGGTGTAGCTACTAGGCCCATAGAGGACCTTGAGGCCTACCATCAAAAACTACACGAATTTGTTAATCAAGCGGGCTTATTTATGCAGCCTATTATTGAGGTGGCGAAAAAGGCACCCGCAAAAATAGTCTACGCCGAAGGGGAAAATGATGATGTTTTGCTGGCCGTTCAGGCTGTCATTGATGAAGCTATTGCCAAACCTGTTTTAATTGGCTCAGCAGAGCGTATTGCTTTAAAAGTGGATCGTCTGGGACTGCGTATTGATCTTGAGAAAGATGTAGAAATTTTTAATCCAGATGAAAATTCGAAACATGAAATCTACGCAAGCCTCTACCATGAAATGGTCGGTAGAGAAGGTGTATCTGTGGCGGCAGCCAGAAAAATTATGCGCGATGACAACACCGCAATTGCCGCCGTAATGGTAGCCTGTGATGATGCTGATGGTCTTATATGCGGAAAAGTTGGGCGCTTTGATTTTCATCTGCGTGAAATAATGCACCTGCTTGGACCAGAAGATAAACGTCAGT
Organism: Porticoccaceae bacterium; assembly: GCA_003491845.1. Taxonomy (GTDB): domain Bacteria; phylum Pseudomonadota; class Gammaproteobacteria; order Pseudomonadales; family Porticoccaceae; genus HTCC2207. The sequence continues at coordinate 6,805 of DNBN01000112.1, forward strand.
TAGTATCCTCCGCCGCAGTTTTGTTAATGCCTGATGGGCCACTATTCTTGGCGGATACTGCAATGAACATCGACCCCAGCGCGGAGGATCTTGTAAAGATTACTCAGGCAAGTGTCGATTTAGTCGCTCGGTTCGGTATAGAACCTAAGGTTGCATTGCTGTCTCACTCAAACTTCGGCACATCAAATGCAGCCTCGGCTAAAAAAGTTAGGGAGGCCTCCGCATTGCTCCGTGCGCAACAGCCAGAATTGCAGATTGATGGTGAAATGCACGTTTTAAGCGCACTTAATCCAGCACTTCGTAACAGCGTTTACTCCAAGGCGAATTTAAAAGGTCGTGCGAATGTGTTGGTAATGCCTAATTTAGATTCGGCCAATATTGCCATGGGGCTGATTCGATCTCTAACTGACGCCCTGCTCATTGGGCCATTCATCAATGGTTTCAAAAAACCGGCTCATATTGTCATTCCCTCCGTCTCATCCCGAGGTATTTTCAATATGACGGCCCTAACAGTGGCTGATATTCAAGCAGCAAGATAAAAATGAGGAGTCTTACTTGTTTTGTAGACTAAGAGCGACCTGATACAACTGCTTTTTATCTCCACCAGTAATTTTTGCCGCCAATGATGCAGCCTTGGTGATTGGTAGCTCTTTGAGTAAAAGTGCGACTAGGCTCTCAGTTTCAGGAGAGTGTGTGTAAGTACTATCGGTGTTCCCGGCGATAATAATGACAATTTCGCCGCGCTGCTGATTGCTATCATTATTCACTTGGGTCTTTATCTGGCTTATGGTGCCATATAGATAGGTTTCAAATGTTTTACTCACCTCTCGCGCCATAAAAGCGAGTCGATCTTGGCCAAACACATCTATCAGGTCATTTAGTGATGCTAAGATACGGTGAGGTGCCTCATAAAAAACCAAGGTTTCTGTTACCGCCTTTAATTCCTCTAGTGCCTTTTTACGTTGGCCTACCTTTGCTGGTAAAAACCCAAGAAAACGGAATTTATCAGTAGGTAATCCTGATACACTTAGAGCCGCAGTAGCTGCACAAGCACCAGGAATAGGAATTACATGAAACCCGCGCAGCCTAGCTTGAGCCACTAATCGGTATCCTGGATCAGAGATCAAGGGAGTTCCGGCATCTGAAATAAGTGCAACGTCTTCAGAGTGTTGTAACCGAGTAAGGATTTTATCGACACTCTTTTGATCTGTATAATCATGGTAAGTAATACAGGGGGTATCTATACTAAACTGTGATAATAGCTTTTTACTATGGCGTGTATCTTCACAGGCAATTACACTAACGTTGTGAAGAGTGGTAACAGCCCGCGGCACCATGTCGGCAAGATTTCCGATGGGCGTGGCTACAATATATAATGTACCAGGTTGATTTAAATTCATGGGTAAAAAAGTTCTTCTACAGATGATGGTCTCAGGGTGCATCTTAGCCTTTATTGGGGGTTGTGCGCCAACTGATACAAACATTAGTGGCCGAGTTCCTGTTATCTACATATCCGAAGCCAAGAATCCTAATGAGATTGAACAGGCCGAAGTATTATTTGCTAAAGCAAAGACAACGAAAAGACCTAATCAAGCGCTATTAAATGTTGCTATTCTGTTCGCGAAGAATGGGAATCTTGTTGGCAGTGACCAAGCACTTCAGTTAGTGAAAACAGAGTCTCTCAGTGATGAAGAATTCATTGAGTACTCTCTATTGAGTGTTGAACTTCGTTTACAAGAAGATGATCCTAAAGAGGCTCGACGCCTTATTGAAAATCCTCGTTTTATGGCACTACAAAAGAAATTTGAATCCGCATATCAACGTCGTATTCTAAGTATCCGCAGTGACATTAACCAACAAATCGGCCTCGCTATTGACAGTATCATTGATAGTATTAGTCTTTCTGGGCTTTTGGACTCCACCTCTGATAGAACTAACGTCCACAACAAAATCTGGCGCCAATTAGCTGAGCTACCCTATTCTGCACTTCAACAATGTTCTTCAGATAGTCGTGATTTGGTTGCAGGCTGGTGTGAGCTAGCTCGTGCTATTCGCCTCTATCAAACTAATCACCATGCTGTGAGCAGACAGCTTACACAATGGAAATATAGCCATAAAGGTCACCCTGCGGCCTCAATAACGCCCTCTTGGTTTGAACAAAATATTGAAAGAGCACCACAAGTTACGAAAATTGCTATTTTGTTGCCACTGCAGGGCCAATATAAATCGCCCAGTAACACTTTTTTAAATGGATTTATGGAGGCTTTCTATGGTCTTTATAAGCAAAACAATTTGATAGCTCCGCAAGTCAGAATACAGGATACTAGCGCTATTTCGATAGAGCAGGCCTATAGCAATGCAATCATTGAAGGTGCCGATGTAATTATCGGTGGTATGCGTCAGTCCGAGGCAGCAGAACTCTATAATTTAACTGATCTGAAGGTACCTACGATCAGCTTGAATCGAATTCAGCAGAATAGCAAAATACAGCACGTTAACCTCTTGCAGTTTGGTAGCGCTCAATATGATGAAATGATTCAAATTGCTGATCGTGCATGGATAGAAGGTCATCGATCAGTTTTAGTGATTGCGCCTGATAAAAAATGGGGTCAAGAATCAGCTCAAGCACTCAGTGATTATTGGCAATCTAAAGGTGGTCGTCTCATAGAATCAGTCTTTTACGATGCGTCAGTAAAAGACTTCACCCAATTTCTCAAGCCATCATTAGGCATAGATTTAAGTGAGGACCGTGGCCGAGAAATCCGACGCTTCGTGAATAGTCAGGCGATCACCAAACCTCGACGCAGGCAAGATATTGATTTTGCATTGATATTGGGATACCCCGAAAGAGCGCGACAAATCAAACCTGCATTAGATTTTTTATACGCAGCAGATTTGCCTGTTTATTCCAGCTCTAACATCTACAATGGCGTAAAATCAGCGGACTCCAATCGAGATCTAAGCGGCATTCAATTTACCGCTATGCCCTGGACTATGCCTGGTCATCTGATTAGTGAATTATCTTCTGACCAAGACATGCACACCACTTATCGACATCTTTACGCCACTGGCTATGACACCTTTTTAGTTTATCGACAGTTAATTTTCCCTCAACCGGCATTAACGGTATCTCTTTTTGGCGCAACAGGTATTCTAAATTTGAACAACGGCGTAGTTTCTCGGAAGGCCACTTGGAGTAATTTTCATCAAGGAATCGTGCGTTCAGGCTTTCCATAATTAATGGGTTAATAAAACGGACTTCAGTAAAAATGGACTTTACAGCTAAACTAAAGATACCCCACACACCGTCAGCGATAGGTGTGGAAACCGAGCAAGTAGCCTTTGAGTATTTACTTTCTAATGGGCTAAGTCCTTTGGATCGAAATTTCAATACTCCAAGGGGCGAGATTGACATTATCATGCGCGATGATACGCAACTTGTATTTGTCGAGGTTAGGTTTAGACAATCTGAATATTTTGGAGGTGCCGAAGCATCGATCACGCGACAAAAATATCTGCGTATGACCGCAGCCGCACAGGCCTACATGCAGCTACACAAAACAACCAACGCACTATCCGCTCGATTTGATGTGATCGGCATGCGTCGTTCTAAAAATGATCCCTCGGGTTACCAGCTAAACTGGATAAAAAATATCACCGTAAACTAGGTCTTACTGGGTAATAATTGTCGCAATACCAACACAACTGTATTTTCACCCCAGACGGTCAACAAAATGTAGGGTGACACAGTTGAACCTATCAACGTATCTGATCAAAAAACATAGTGGCGATAAAACAGGCAGTAACCATGGTTAGTACATTAGCCTTTAGCAATCCAAAGAAACAAATTATTTTTCATTAGATACACATGTTACTGCAATCTAATACCAATATTAGTATAAAGTACTCTCCTTGAAAGGCTTAGATCTGCTAAAGTTAGAAGAAGAAAGCTAAGCAACAAAAAACACAACGCCGATATGTGTGCAAAAAGCTAATGGAAGAAAAAATATTTCAGCAATTTCAAAAAATGATCGAAACAACGATGGTTGTTGGTGATATTTTTGCAGACTCGATTGCTAATGGATCAAAGACCCTCACTGATTCCCTTTTAGAGGGCGGTACGATTTTTACCTGCGGTGATCAATCGGGAATCTTAGTTACCAATCTCTTTTGCCGCTACCTTACCCATGGAATTGACATTGACAGACCAGGTTTCCCAGCGCTTAATCTAAATGCCCAGAGCGAGGGTTTTGTGCAAGAAGACCGATATTCTTCGCTCCTATCCATGCACGGCAATAAAGTCGATACATTGTTTGTGGTTAGTGGTGGTGGAAATTCCCCAGCGTTGATTAAGTTGTTAAACTCTGCAATTGAAAAAGGAATGTCCATAGTGCTACTGTCATCGGGCAGAGATGAGGCGTTAGTAGAGTGTTTAGGTTATACCGATACCCTCATCACCCTGTCTGATTTGTCACCCCAGATGGTAACCCTAGCACAAGTTCAGATAGCACAATGTATGTGCACTTTGATAGATAATAAAATTTTAGGAGGAATGTAAATGCGTCAATTGACTATGGTCATGAGCTTAGTTTTTTTACTCGCAGGCTGTGCAACTGTCATTAATAAGGTAGTAAAAGAACCAATCGATCCTGACAAAGCAGGGCGAACAGTTGGCGAAGAGATAGATGATAATAAAATAAAAACCTACATTGCCGTGAATTTAAAAAAAGCCGATCCTGAGCTTGATAGAGCGCATATCAATATTGCCGTGTTTAAAGGACTAGTATTATTGTCGGGCGAAATAACCAACGCAAACTTGAAGGTTCTGGCTGGAGACGTAGCGCGGGATCTTCGCGGTGTAAGACAAGTTTACAATGAGATACAGGTAAGAGGTAATAGCTCTATAATTTCGCGAACTAATGATACGATTATCTCTGGCAAAATTATTACAAAATTCGCCTTCAAAAAAGATCTTCCCTTCAATAACCTTACAGTGATCACCGAAGATAGCGTGGTTTATTTACTCGGCACAGTACGGACATCAACTGGCGATGCAGCTGTTGACATAGCGCGTAATACAAGTGGCGTTGAGAAGGTCGTTAAGTGTCTTGAGTATGTAGATTAAAACAGAGTTATCCCTAACAGATCTCTATTGCCATCGCAGTAGCTTCGCCACCACCAATACACAGACTGGCGATGCCCTTTTTATCTCCCCTGCGGTGCATCGCATGAATCAATGTCGCAACGATACGGGCGCCGCTGGCACCAATTGGATGTCCAAGAGCACAGGCTCCGCCATTAACATTGACCTTGTCATGGGATAGTTCTAACTCTTGTATGGCCGCCATGGTAACAACAGCAAAAGCCTCGTTTATCTCCCACAGGTCGACATCTTTTACAGTCCATCCAACGCGATCAAGGGTCTTTCTAATGGCGGTTACTGGTGCTGTTGTAAACCATTCAGGCTCCTGAGCAGATTCATCATAACCATGGATCAGAGCTATAGGGACTAAACCTTTCATCTCAGCCTCATCAGCCATCATCAACGTTAATGCTGCCGCACCATCTGAGATTGAACTAGCATTTGCAGCGGTCACAGTGCCCTCTTTATCAAAAGCTGGCTTCAAATGAGGGATTTTTTCCGGCCTAGCATTTCCCGGCTGATCATCAACAGAGACTATCATTTCGCTGCGACGTGATGTGACTTTTACGGGAATGATTTCGTCACTAAAAAAACCTTGCTTAATGGCTTCGTTAGCTCGACGCAGTGATTCTAGTGCATAAGCATCTTGCTGTTGCCGACTAAAGGAATATTTTGTAGCGCATTTCTCTGCAAAAACACCCATAGCAACACCCTCATAAGCGTCTTGCAACCCATCATGTTGCATATGATCAAGCATCTGTGCATGTCCAAAACGATAGCCTTGACGCGCCTGCGGCAATAAATAAGGTGCACAACTCATGCTTTCCATTCCACCGGCAATAGCAACCATCGACTGTCCTGCGCGAAGTGCATTACCCGCAAGCATAATAGACTTCATGCCTGAGCCACATACTTTATTGACTGTTGTGCAGGACGTCGCTTTAGATAAGCCTGCCGCCAAAGCAGCTTGTCTTGCAGGTGCTTGCCCCTGACCAGCGGTTAACACTGATCCCATCAAAACCTCGTCTACATTAGCCCTATCTATACCGCTTTGCTGTAAAGCCCCTGCGATAGCTAACCCACCAAGCTGTGCAGCCGAAAGAGTTGATAAATTGCCCATTAGACCACCAATAGGAGTCCTTAGAGCCGATAGTACAGCAATTGGTTTAGACATATACTCCCCCACAAAAAAACGTTGTCTAACAGTTTATTTCACTACACGTAAAGATGGTTTTATTTTCTCAGACGGCGGTTTCGGATTACCTTTAATATCAGACGGACCTTTCACGATCTTAGGTTGGGTTGGCGGTGGATCAAGATCTTCTTCCCTGTCGAACATCATACCCTTGCCATTTTCCTGGGCATAAATACCCAGAATGGAAAGAGCTGGTAAGTAAAGGTCTACAGGCATGCCACCAAAGCGTGTCGAAAAGCTCACCGCCTCATGAGACATAGTAAAGTCAGATACCGCTCTTGGAGCAATATTAAGCACAATTTGACCATTTTTTACAAACTCTAAGGGGACCAGTACGCCATGCCATTGGGCATCTACAATAATATAAGGTGTACATTGGTTATCCACTATCCAGTCAAAAAAGGCTTTCAGTAGATAGGGATTATTAGAATTCATTCTTCTTTAGCCGCCCTACTCGCGCATTTCTCGTTCAAGATCGGTGAGGCTCTCTTGGAAGGATGGGCGCTCAAATAATCGCTCCATGTAGTCAAGTAATGGTTTAATTTGACGTGTACTAGGGAGCGAAATACCCAGCTGCGGCAATCTCCAAAGCATAGGTGCTAAACAACAGTCAACCAAGGTAAACTCTTCACTCATAAAATAGGGCATTTCATCAAAAATACTAGCAACCGTGATAAGAGACTCGCGAAACTCTTTTCGACTTTCGATGGCTTTTTCACTGTCCGGATCAGCTAAAATATGATCAATAAGTGAGCACCAATCACGCTCAATCCTATATACCCATAAACGACTTTCTGCTCTGGCCACTGGATAAACCGGCAATAGTGGTGGATGAGGAAATCGTTCATCCAAATACTCCATCACAACCTTTGACTCATAGAGCGCAAGATCACGATCAACCAGAGTGGGAAGTGTACCGTATGGGTTTGCTTCCAAAATTTCTTCAGTAACCGAATTAGAATCGGTATCCTCAATATCGACGGTAACACCCTTTTCTGCCAAAACGATACGTACTCGATGGCTATATTGGCAAACTGGATCAGAAAATAATGTCATGGAAGAACGGCGCACAGAAACCTCACTTTTGATAGTTAGCAAAGAGGCAAATCCCCTTTGCTGAAATAATTACTTACCGGTTACTAAACAGACTTGGCTGACTTAATGAACGCCTTTCCAATATTCTCTGTTAAGCAATACTACAGGAACGAGTAATAATAGCAGAAATAAAAGTACCATTTTGCCTATATGCTTTCGCTCCTCTGCCATAGGTTCGGCTATGTATGTCATAAAGTTAACCAGATCATATACGGCAAGATCAAAATCCTCAGGAGAGAGAGTCCCGGTTTGATTTATTTCAAACCGCCCACAGGGATCATCGAGCATATCTTCACCAGTAAGAATATCTCTTTTAACACCGCCATAAGCAGTTGTAACCGGTCCTGGCTGGCACTCAGGTAAACCCTGAAGATCTAATAAGGCATGAGGCATGCCAACGTCTTTATATACTTTATTATTAACGCCTAACGGCCGGGTATCATCAGCATAGAATGTTCGAAGGTAAGTATACAGCCATTCGGGGGAACGCGACCTCGCTACAAGTGTAAGATCCGGTGGCTCAGCACCAAACCATTCTTTAGATTTATCGCTTGGCATTGAAATATTCATCAATTCGCCGATTTTTTGCCCACTAAATACCAAATTGTCCATCATTAAGTCGTGAGGGATACCGATATCATCAGCCACTCGCTCCCACCGAGAGTATTTAAACGAATGGCAGCCCATGCAATAGTTTACTGCCAGCTTAGCGCCATTTTGCAATGAGGCATCATTACTCAGTTGCGGCTCAAAGGCGTCACACTCAATAGTACCGCAAGAAAAATTACTTTCAGCACCAACAACCTTAATCGGTATCACCACCATCGCTGCAACCAATAACACAGCGCCGAGAGTCTTGGTAAAGCCCATACCGCCATCCATTGTTATACGGTCTGGCTCTGGCGTAGTTTTCTCATATTTGGTCCAGAAATAAATCCCGAAAAAATAACTAAAATAAAGTGCTGTACAAATTTGTGTCAATACAGTTCGCGCTTCGGTAGGCGCTTTTACACCAAGATAACCAAGAATAATAAATACAGCGGCCAAGCCAAGTAGTGCAAACCGGCTAAACGTACCCTTATAACGGATAGATCGAACTGGGCTTCGATCCAACCATGGAAGTACGTAAAGGATCGCAATTGCTGCAGCCATAACTATAAAACCGCCTAGCTTATCCGGTACAGCTCGGAGCATAGAATAAAAAGGTGTGAAGTACCAAACAGGTGCTATGTGCTCTGGGGTTTTCAGGCCATTAGCAATTTCAAAGTTAGCATACTCAAGAAAAAAGCCGCCCATTTCTGGCATAAAGAACAGAATGGTGCAAAAAACGAACAGAAATACTACGATCGGTACAAGATCATGAATAACAAAGTAGGGGAAAAACGGCAGGCCATCAATTGGCTTTCCTGCATCGTCTTTGTACTTTTTAATACTTACACCGTCCGGGTTATTGGAACCAACATCATGCAACGCGATAATATGCATCAAAACGAGAGCGATTAAAATAATAGGTATGGCAACCACATGAAGTGACATAAAGCGATTTAACGTTATACCAGAGATCAGATAATCGCCTCGAATCCACTGTACAATATCCTCTCCCACTACAGGGATAGCACCAAATAACGAGATAATTACCTGAGCACCCCAATAGGACATTTGCCCCCAAGGCAATACATAGCCCATGAAAGCTTCCGCCATCAACGCAACATAAATGGTCATTCCAAAGATCCAAACCAACTCTCGAGGCGGTTTGTAAGACCCATACATGAGACCACGGAACATATGCATGTAGACCACAAGGAAGAACATTGAGGCACCAGTGGAGTGAGCATATCGGATGATATATCCATACTCAACATCGCGCATTATGTACTCTACTGATGCAAATGCCTGCTCAGCCGACCCCTGGTAGCTCATCAACAACCAAATACC
>DNBN01000059.1 GCA_003491845.1 Porticoccaceae bacterium
TTAAAGAGCGCGCTAAGACCATCGGCAACCCAATTGAGCGTGAAGGATAACTCAGCATAACGTTCACCAGTATCTTTCACACTATCATTACCAGCATACAACTCTATTGTAACGTTTGCTGAGCCTCGCCCAGACGGTATAACCCTAATAGGTATGCTTGCCATCGGCAGCTTGGCTGAAGAAACGTTCGCTAATAAGTTCGCAATATTGTCACCATCTAATGACTGAGACACCATATCAATAGTCGCGGTGTTACTGGTGATACTGAGCTCTGTAAACAACTCACCATAACCGCTTGCAGGATCAAAATCAGTCACAATTGCTTCAACTCCATCATCCAACACAAAAGAGCTAGAGGGCAATACAGTGACTTTTAGAGTGTCTGGAAGAGCATATCGCTCTGCACTATTCCTAAGGAACAACCAGTCATCAGTCGACACTGTGACTTCTGCATATGTTGATACAGAGGCCGCTAAGTATAAGGTTGCTTGGTTTCTCAGTGAGTTCCAAACCACATCTCTAGCCAATGGAAGCTTTTCATTAGCACTGTCGACCACATATAAATCAGGTAAGGTCGCATACAGGTTTAAGCGGTTTGCAAAACTTACAACAATACGTTTATCCGCATATTGGGATGAGACACCGGATAGTGTGCTGCTGGTAGATTTTCTAACTTGGTTTGCGCTGCCGATAATTTCAGATTCACCCGCTCCATTAAGAACCTCCTCAAAAGCCAAGGCACTGTCACCATCCGATAGAAACGCATCTAATTTACCTTCAGCTTTATAATAACGGTTGTCAGAAGAGTCCTTGAAGTACGCTATCACACGATCGCCAGCGATAATCACATTCTGAACGCCCGGAGGCGCCTGACAGCTCTGATCTGGGCAGACATAATAACTGTCCGGGAAACGTGCCGGACTGTTACGAATATTTTCATAGTCAGTACGAATAGAGGCAAAGTCTACTAGCTCAGCACAGCGCTGAGCCTCTGTCTCCGTATTAAACACACAGAAGCTTGATCTTTCAGCTTCAGGATTGGGGATTTCAATAGAAATTCCCTCTCCATTTTCCTGAAGCAACTCATAACCGTTATTGTACTGGCTTGGGTCATATATGGTCTGATCAATACTGGCCATATTTTGTATTGTCTCGAGGGGCAATACAAACGTACGCTGTTCAGTTTCACCAGCAGCTGTGACTACTTCATAATTGAGGGTAACGTCGGCTGTTTCATCACCCGAGCGAACATAATACCAAAGATCTGGATCACTAAGCTTGATAAAGCTTCCTAGTGTTCCGGGTAGATCAATGTACATCTGCTGCAATAAAGAGTACGAAACACCCTCCACTGAGGCTACCCTATCTTTGGAAAGCATAGAGTATTTTGATGCAATCCAATTGTCCGAAAAGGCTAAGTCGCGATAGCGAATACGTGTTCCCGTACCACTTTCACTGTAAATGTTCGGCCCACTTGAATCTTCCACCCCCAATGAAACGGTTAGATCACGAACAGCGTCAGTCATCTCCAAACCATACACTGATTCTTTTTGCCATAGATTACCGTAAGTATCTATGACGCCATTGCTCACACCTTGAGCAATGGTAAACTGACTACCGTCCCAAGATAAGGCACCATCGGTACCAATAAACCGATCACCATTCTTGATGATTCTAAAATCACTAAACTCAATTTCATCGATTTCGTCGCCACTCAATACGTTAAAAGCCGACATATATGATGTCGTTCCACCGCCACCTTCAGGGTAAACACTAAAGGTCACACCAACATGGTCGTCATCCAACCAAACAATGTTATCAACCTGGCGGGCAAAACCACTTGGTGGCTGTCGAGATGGATCGAAGGAAACAAGCTCTCCATCGAGAGTTAATAACCGTGGACCCGCTGAGGTGTTAACCACCGATGTGCCATCCGCACGAAATGACATGGCTTTCCGCTGATAATCGTCACGCCAAACCAAGCTCTGACTTACCGGCTGGACTTCTGCGTCATCGACCTCTAGTAAACAGGTAAATGTTCTTTCTTTGTCGAGATCAACCCTATACAACTGACACCACTCATCATCCAATCCCTGCTTATCTCGCAGTGAGCCCTGTATAGTGGGACTTGTTAGGTAATACAATTCATTTCCACTTGGGCTAAGAATAGCTTCCGCGGCGAAAAAAGTATCAGTCGTAAGAATAGCATCGCCGACCTCTGAGCCGTCTGCATCCCAGTTGACTAGGTTAGTCTGATTGGAAAGGATGGTACCCTCCCCCTGCGCAATGACCGGGGCGGCGAACCATGACACTACCCGGGCAAGCCAAGAGGTGTCTTGAACTGAGAACCTATTAAAGACTATGGTTTGCTGACCACTTTCACGGAGGCTTTCAGAAATACCTGCGTCTGTAACCGTGTCCAGATCAAAGATAGCGGCACTGCTGTTAGTTGAGTCATTAGGCGCAGCATCGTACATATCGTAGACCCCATCACCATCAGTATCCGTAAAGTTGCGAGAGTCTACTGGATACTCGTCAAAACTGTCGGCAACACCATCACCATCATCATCAGTATCGATATTATTCCCAATGTTGTCACCGTCGGTATCCAACCACTCGCTGGCATCTAAGGGGAAGGCATCATCATCATTATTGAAACCATCATTATCTTTATCAGGATCATTGGCATCAGGCACGCCATCCCCATCTATATCCCGACTAGCGGAAACAAAGCTGACTTGGGGGTCTAGTGGCGCTGCATCATAATAATCCTCGAGACCATCGTTGTCCGAGTCGATGGTTGTACAGCTATTAATTGTAGGGTTTTCAGATGCTAGATAATTGGTTATTTCTTGCGTTCCATCCGGTAACGTTCGAGTCTCCGAGTAAGAACCATCATTTGCCCTAGTGATCGTAACGCTGACATCACCATCCAAATATTTCTTGCTACGATACACGCTATTTGCTTGGGCAAGCCCCTTTTGACAGAATAACTTAGGGAGTGAATCTACGTATGCCACGAGAGCCTTTGGATTAAGATTATCAATATTTGCTTGGTAATCAGTCCAATCAGATAGCTGTTGTTTGGCCACCGTGTAGTCAAAGGTGAACTGCGAGCCCTGAGACTCGTATTCAGAATAACTTTCGCCCCAAAATACATACCGTGTTTGACTTGATGCAGCAAAACTTTCGAATGCACAATCATCAATTGAGTTTGAACTTACGTTGTAGCTTGTGAGGTTAACTAGCTCATAGGACTTTGCATCCTCGGTGTAGGTAATTTGTTCTTGATAATTACAGCTGTAGTCAGAGGCATCACCACCTCGAGATTCAATTTCTTTATTCAGACCAAATGTTAGATCTGGATTAGTGCGACTAGAGCTTCCCGATCGCTCGGATTGATAGATTAAGCGAATATCAGTTTCAAGGTCATCACTGATTTTTTTGAGGTCAACAAAGGTAACGTCACCGTCCTGATAGGCGGTTTCTCGATACCAAGCATTAGGATATAACTCATCACCATCCATGCTACTGAATACAAAGTAATTTACTTCTGCATAATCAGCTTGAGGATATTCCGCCCGCAATTCGGCAGTCTCAGCAAAGCTCTTTTTTAGGCCCTTTACAATCAACTCTGCCTTCGTAGATAGATCTTCATCGTCGTTAGCAATATAATCAGCAAAGATCTTGTTTGCAGGAATATTGTAGTGGCGAACAACATTTGAGATGGACGTGGATAAGGATTCCTGGAATGAAGGTAAAGAAGAGATATTTTCCTTAACTGTTTGACAGGTTAAATCACTACCAACTCCTTCCTTGAGAAGTTTTTCTATTTCATCCCACAGTACAGAAGTAAGTGGTGTGACATTTAGTTGCTCAGATGACTCTACAAATCCAAACGTAGGGGGTAGCACCATACTAAACGCACTTGTCACCGTACCTAAATCTGCATCAACCGCCCCAACAGGCACATCAACACGGACGGGAACGTAGGCGAGGCATTCTTTCTGGCTATCTGTCAACGAAAACTCAAACGAACCCAAATCTGATGAAATGACTTTAGCCTCATTATTATCCTGAATCCCATTGAAGTTAGTATCAAGATAAATGGTTGCTCCTGAGATATAACCATCGATAACCTTTCCGGATAATAGATTTTTACCTGTATTTACAGCGATTGCATCAACGACAATATTGACCAATTCGACAAAGGCCGCGACAGTAATCTCGCCAGAGGCCAGTGAGACAATCTTTGATTGCACATCTTCTTGCACAGCCTTAACGATATCAGCAGCTGAGGCAGAGGTGGGATCGATAGTAACATCAGCAATTACATTATTGACTCTGGCTATAATGGTCGCGATGGCGCTAAGCACATCCGCATCGACAGACCCATCAGTGATCACCTCGTTTACTGAGGCAACAAAAATTGACTGCATTGACTCTGCAGAGGCGAGATCTATGCCCTCCGCAGACTGTGCGACTGCGACAATTTTTGCCGCCACAATCTTAGAAATATCAAATGCTGAGGTACCGGCATCCGCAGAACCCTCTATTACATTGCTGATTGCCTGCATAGCAGTGGCAATCTGTTGGCTGATGCGCTGCACTGCCTGAGCATTTGCATCGCCGCTCTCAGCTGCTGCCCAACCATCTGCGCTGAGCACATCATCAAGTGAAGAGCCAAGACCTAATGAGATCAGAAATGCAGCCCGATCAGCCTCGGATTCAATGCCTACCAGTACAGTGGTTAAAGGCGTAATCGCGACCGGCGCTGAAGCCGATCTAATTTCTGACACTAGTGCAATATTCTCAAACACTTTGCCCGTGTGTGTATCCGTACCCCCAATGGATACAATTGAAGCGGGGAACGTCGCGGGTACTGGAAGCGAGTAGTTACCCCCAGCATCAGTTAAGACAACTGACTCATTGGCATCCTGAATACCGTCGCCATTTAAATCAATATGCACCGATGCACCAGCTACTGGACCGTCTACTACGCGCCCCTCTGTTGCATTGGTAACTGTTATAGCCACCGTGAATGACGCCTCGTTAACAGAGTCAGAAGCGACTATGGTTAGGTTGTAGACATTATCACCCCCCCCATCAGCAGGCGCTTCGAAATCAGGGACTTGAATAAATCTAAGATCACCTCCTGAAGATAGCGTGAATGCCGCGGCATCGGTGCCTTCTAAACTGAGTGTTACGGCAGCATTTTCAGGATCGGAAGCACTATATGCATTGGTAAGCTGCACGCCCTCTAACACCTCAACAGCTTGGTCGCCTGTAACGGTCGGTGCCAAGTTTGTTGCAACGGGCTCAGTGCCACCGCCACCGCCACCGCCACCGCCACAGGCTGCAAGAAAGAGAGTCAGTGAAAAGATGGCAAGAAAGTTTTTCATTTTAAAAATCCAAGATTTATAGTTATGGTAGTAAATTAACATTTTTTTATGCGGTAATATATAGCTATATATGCGAAAAGAACTAAACTGCTCGTTCACACACGTACAAGCGGATTGATGCTTACATTGGGGTATAGGTATGCACACTCGAGACTGTATAAATGTGGCACCTTAATTTAAGCAGGATGCAAATGATTGAGGCGATTGTGGTTGTGACCTGATCGAAGGTAATGTGTTAGGAGAAGGGAAGGAGAGCGCAAGGGAGCCTATGGAAAGGGGCTAGCGACAACTAGCAGTGGCTGTTTTAGTAAACGATAAGCCTATTTATCGCACGTCAAAGCCTTTGGCTTCGTTTTGTTATTTTTTAACCTGACTCTTCT